>JABFGF010000008.1 GCA_013112635.1 Calditrichota bacterium
TTTTTCAGGTATTCTTTTTTAGAATGACCACTCATAATTTTAGACTCCAGTTTTGGGTTACATAAATTATGAGTCAACGACTACTTTTTGAAATGGCCAGGGTTACATTTAATTTGATTCAAGTCGCCCCCTGTAACACATCTTGCAAAGCCATTTGGTCTTCAATATATTGAACAGGACGCATTTTTTCTTTCGCCCAGGCTGGAGCAACAAGTTCATCCCATCGGTTCGCAACAGCGGTTAACCTATTAACAGCCACATCCGGTGAAAGGTGCCGTAAAAATAAAACTACCCGGCGGGCATACTCTTCCAGAGAAACAGGTGCAAATTTATTCTGGTGATACAAATCAGCCAAAGGCGTATTAACCAATACATGCAAGTTATGTAATTTAACCGTGTCCACAGGAAGAGAGTTAATCAAAATTGCGGTTTCAATCAACTGCTCATCACTTTCATCGGGCAAACCAAACATTAAATGAACTCCACTTTTAAGACCCGTTTCAGCATACACTTTTTTTATCGCATCAACAGAGCATTCTGCAGAATGGCCACGTTTTAGAAAATGCATTTGTTTATCATCAAAGCTTTGTACCCCAAGCTCAATTTGGATAAATGTTTTTTCTTTTAATTCCCTCAGCATAGGCATCAATCTTTTTGGCAGACAATCAGGCCGAGTGCCCAAAACTAACCCAACAATATCTTCCTGCTCCAAAGCAATTTTAAAACGCTTTTCAAGATTGGTTACGCGGTCAAAAGTATTTGTGTAGGACTGAAAATAGACAAGAAATTTTTTGGCCCTATAGCGTTTTCGTATTTTATCACGATTGGTTTTAATTTGGTCAATCAAAGATTTATCGCGATCCAGATGATAGGCCGCAGAACCCCATTCATCACAGAAAATACAGGTAGTATCCATTTTTAAATTTTGTCGGTTTGGGCAAGTTTCTGCAACACTTACTGAAACTTTGTATACCTTTTCTTTAAATATTTTTTGATAATACTGACTAATGGGATAAAAACGGTGGTTGTTCCAATTTTGTTTTATGTTTATCAAAATCTCTCCGCAGGCACTAAAAATGAAGTGGCAATTTCGGGGTTCTGTAATAGGAAATCAATAATTAACCAAGAAACTTATAACCGAGGCTATGGACTGTTACAAAAAATTGCGGGTGTTTGGCTTTTACTTCCAACTTTTGCCTAAGCCAGGCAATATGCACATCTACGGTACGTGTTGTTGGAGCTTCTTCATATTCCCAAACATTCTTTAATAAATATTCGCGGGACAGGATTTCATTTCTGTTTTCAATAAAAAATTTTAACAAGCGGAATTCCTGTGCAGATAATTCAACGGGATGACCGTTTTTAAATATTTCTGCACTTTTTAGATTTACTTTTATTGAGCCAAATGTATAGCCATCGCTATTTACAGAAACCGGTTTTTGTCCCCGGCGCAGTAAGGCTTCAACTCGTGCCAATAGTTCCAGCATTTCAAAGGGCTTTGTGAGATAGTCATCTGCGCCAAGTTTTAAGCCTACAATTTTATCTGGAAGTTCTCCACGTGCTGTCAACATCAAAATTGGTGTTTCAATATTTTTATTTCTCAAATCGCGGCAGACATCAAATCCATTTTTGCCGGGTAACATTACATCAAGAATTATTAAATCAAAATTATTTTGCAATGCTTTCTGATAGCCTTCATTTCCATCCACAGCAAATGCTGTTTTATAATTTTCTGATACAAGCCGGTCTTGCAGAGTAATTTGTAAGCCGGGCTCGTCTTCTATTATCAAAATATTATGCATAATTCTGTTAATCCTGCAAAGGGATTTTTATGGAAAAAATGCTTCCTTTTCCAGGTGTACTGGAAACATTGATTTGGCCATCATGCTCATCAACAATTTTTTTAACCAGGCTCAAACCGATTCCTGAACCTGCGATTTGATTTTCTTTGGCAAAATTTCCACGATAAAATGGATCAAATATATGAGCAAGATCAGATTCATCTATTCCACTTCCATGGTCTGTTATTTCAAAAGTGAAACTTCCATCCGGCTTTTTTAGAGCTACATGGACAAGTATATCCTCAGGATCTTTGCTGTATTTAAGTGCATTCGAAATTAAATTACGGACGATTATAGTCAGTGCATTTTTATTAAATTTAATATTTATTGTTTCAGCTATGTTGAGTTTGATTGACCGGTTACTAGCCGGGTCTAATTCGCGGATAATGTCATTGGTTAATTTTGAAAGATTAATCACCTCAATATTTTCATGTGAGCCATTGCTAATGCCGGCAAATTGGAGCGTTTGCTCAATCATATTTGAAAGCCGCAGATTTTCTTTATAGATAAGTCTGCCATATTTTTTTTGTTGCTCGGCCGAATCCAAAATACCATCTTTTAGGTTTTCGGCTGCTGAACGGATAGAAGCTAAAGGTGTGCGCAATTCATGCGTTAAACCCGCAACAAATTCAATCTGGCCACGTGCAATTTTTTTGGCTTTGTGAGATGTATAAAAGACAAAACCTACACTGATTCCTAAAATCACAATAATTAAATAACTAATAACCAGGTTTCTTAAACGGGATTCACGAATTAGGTTGTCAATATTTCCTGAGATGTTTTTTATATATAATCTCCAGGGTATTATCTTGGACATCATAAAACGGAACGATTCTTCTTTTTCTAGTGTGTCTACCTGAACAGACCAATATTCCTTTTTTTTCAGATCAATATTCAATGGATGATCGTGTTGGATGCTATCAATAATGCCAATTTTGGCGGTAGCAACCATAAGGTGACTTGTGCGCCATTTTGCTATTTCAACAGATTCATCAGAGTTAGATAAATAATAATCATCTGATTTGGAGGAGTCCGATTTGTAGAATGTTGTTTTGTTGGAATCTGCCTTGATTATAGCTGTGTTATAAACGGCCATGCTATCGGCATAAAAATATTTTTCATTCAAAGAATCAAGAAATCCGATAAGCTCAGAACGGTTTAGCGTAATAACAATAAAAGAAGTATTTCTCTCTTCATCAAGATTAATAAATGTGATTGGTGTTAAATTGATTATTATTAATGCATTTTTTTTATCCAAAATTGGTGCATGGCTTAGTGAAATTAAAGATTGTAAAAATGAAAAAGAGTCTTTTGTCAGTTGTTCTTTAATTTCTATCAACTCTTTAGGGAAATGGACATCAGCAGTAATTTGTTTTGGGATTTGCTGCTTAATAATAAACTTATTACTGTTTTCAATTTCTATTAGAAATGCCTTATCAATTAAAGCAGGGTTTGATAATATTTTATTCGCTCTTTCAAAAGCACCTTGTAAGTTGGAAAAATTAAGATCAGCGTGCGATTTAGCTTCACTAAATGAATTATAAATTTTTGTTAACTCCTCGTCAAAATCTTCTGCAAAACGTTGGGCACTTATTTTAAGATTGTTTTTTAAGCGTACTTTTTCACCCTCGCCAAGCTGGTCCAGCCAATGATATTGTAAAATTGCCAGGGCAATAAGCATTGAACCAAGGATAAAAACAGCAAACATGATTCCTTTATTGCCGGAATTAACAAACCCTCGTTTGGCCACAATATTTTTCTGTCGAAATTTTGAAATAATTTTCATCATGGCAGCAATCTAATAAAACTTTACAGAAACCGCATCTGTTTACAAACAATCCGAAAAAATTTTACATTCTTAACAATTCTTTTTCATCCTCTTAACAACCCGCATGGCTTAAGCAAAGTATTATCAGAAAAATTATTCAATTCATGTTTGGTTTCCGCTCACCATGCAGTATACGATTTTGATCCTTATAAGCAAAAACACTTCATCCTGAGCGAAGACGAAGGGCATTATTAATTGTCAATTGAAAACTTATTAACCAAGAAGGAGAGAGTCATGCGTTTATCAATTAAATCATTTATTATTTCGGTTTTACTATTTGTTTTTGTTCAAAACTTATCAGCACAAATGATGATTAAGGCTACTGGAGACGTTTTTAATTTGCCGGAACTATCGGCGGTGATTGTGGAGCAGGATAAGAAAATTGTGGTAATTGCCACCATGGCACATATGCGTCCGGCAGATTATAAAGATATTGATCTCGAAAACAATGATCAGATTTTTATGGCCAATGGCAAAAAAATCAAATCAGTGAAACAGTTGAAAAATATGTACAACGAATTAGCTGTTGGGGATAAGCTAAAAATGGCTGTCAAACGCGGTGATGAGAATCAGCTTGTTTCATTTGCAAAAGCCGATCCTGAAGACTTACCCAAAATGAAAATACAGACTAAAACACTTACTCCGGAAGAAGCAGCAGAAATGGAAAAAAATGGTGGCGGTATGAAAATAATGCGTAAAACTGTTGGTCCCGATGGCAAAGTAAAAACAGAAATCAATGGAAAAGAAGTTGATAAAAAAGATGACTAATTCAATCAGCAGGAAAAGCATTGCCTGTTTAATAATCTTTCTCGGTTTTTTGCAATCTATAAGTTTTGCGCAAAGCAGTACTAATTTCAACCAGCGTGATGATGAATATCGTATGCTTGGTTTAAAAAGGGCCAAAGCAGCTTTTGAAATGGCTGACACGGATTTTAAACGTGTAGAAAAACTTTTTAATGAAGGTTTTGTTGCTGAACAGGAACTTATCCAGGCAAAACAGAGAAGATCGGATGCTGAGGTAAATTATCAACAATCACTTTTAGCTGTGATTTTTGAAGACCAGTATGTGAGTGTTGATAAAGCTGTAAAATATCAAAAAACCGATGGCAGCAAGCGGGTTGCTTTAACTTTGAGAAATACTTCGGGTGGAGCGGAATTTGAAAAGCTGGTGGAGGTTGAAGATGCTTTGTTTAGAGCCTTGCAGCCCGATGTTGTTAATGATATTTACGTATCGCTGCTAAATAATGATGGCGCTATAATTAGCCAGCCTTATGAATTTAAAATTGAAAAATTAAAATATGGCTACCCACAAAAAATCGATTTTGAACTTCTGCAGGATGTGGACATGGTTACCGTCAATATTGTTTTTAGCAATGGAAAACAGCGCAGCCCCAAAATATATCTGCAAAAAGATAATAGCGCCAACCGGGTTATTTTTCAAAGCATGCAATTTGCGCAAGAAGTGGAACTGGGTGGTTCAGCGACATTTGATTTAAACCTGGAGCTTTTCTCCGGATTGGAAAATACGTTTCGCCTGGAAGTTGTAAACCTGCCACGTTCAATTAATCGCTATTTTCAGGATGCCACAACCAATGCACGGTTAAGCCAGATAAAATTTTCTGAGCGAAGTAATTCCCGATCTGCACAATTAAAAGTTTTTTTGCCGGAGCGGCCAACTGAAAATGTAAAAATTGATACGTCTCTTGCATTTTACGTTGTGGCAGTTCCACGTAATTTTAAAGGAGATTTTTTAAGTAAGCGGGATAAAATTTGGACGGCTGAAGAATTGTTGAAGCTAAATATCGGGTTTTCCAAACTGGAAATTAATCCGAGAGGAATTGGCAAATTGTTGGTTCGAGCGCAACAGCTTTTCTTTAATTCAACCGGCAGTAAAGCTGTGGAAGCAACAATTGAAATTACAAACGAGGGTTCAAGGCCGCTCAATAATGTTCAGATTGAAACGGATTTGCCATTTAGCTGGCGTAAAAGTATTGAGCCGCAGGTAATCCCGTTTTTGGAAATTGGCGAAGAACAAGTTGTTAAGCTGACCTTTCTGCCACCGGAAGATATTTCACCCGGCCGGTATGAAATTAGAGTCCGTACCCGTTCACTTTCGGATGACCAGCCGGTTGATGGTGAGGATAAAAACCTTACAATTGAAATTGCCACTGAAGCAAATATTTTGGGTACATTGTCTTTGGTTTTTTTAATTGTTGTTGTGATTGCCGGAATGGTCATTTTTGGAATAAGATTAACCCGCAGATAAGTAAATATGGGCTGAATCAACTGTCATCCTGAACGAAACACAGTGGAGAGAAGGATCTCCTAAAGCAAGAGGATTCTTCGCTCTGCTCAGAATGACAGCAAGAAAGCGAACGAAAAAACAAGGAGAAATAATGGAAAATGAATTAAAACTGGAAGCACGAGACTTGGGCAAAATTTATGAAGACGGCACCAAAGCTCTGGACAATGTTTCTTTCAAAGTGGAGGCAGGCTCAATCTATGCTATGCTTGGTGGCAACGGGGCCGGCAAAACAACAACAATAAATATCTTCCTGAATTTTATTGAACCTTCGGCAGGTGATGCTTTGGTTGATGGTATTAACTGTAGCGATGAGCCATTGAAAGCCAAGGCAAATATCGCTTATGTTTCAGAAAATGTAATGCTGTATTCAAATTTTACTGCCATACAAAATCTTGATTTTTTCTCCAGGCTTGCAGGAAAAAATAACTATTCCCGAACGGATTATGAAAATGTATTAAGACGCGTTGGTCTTCAGGATGAAGCATTCGATCGCAAGCTATCAACATTCTCAAAAGGGATGCGCCAAAAAAGCGGTATTGCAATCGCTATATTGAAAGATGCAGCGGTTATTATTCTGGACGAGCCGACATCAGGTTTGGACCCTAAGGCCGGGTTTGAATTCATCCGTCTGCTTGAAGATTTAAAATCCGAAGGCAAAGCAATTTTAATGTCAACACATGATATTTTCCGGGCCAAAGAAATAGCTGACACGATTGGTATTCTTAACAATGGTAAACTTGTTATGGAGCGCAACAAAGAAGAGCTTAAAAATGCGGATCTGCAGCAGCTTTATGTAGAACACATGGCCGGATATATGAATGCTTGAGACTTCGGGTAATCGGTTCTCATAATCTTACTCTTTATCATACTCGCTATGAAGTTTAATTTTTTTTCACTGTAAGTCTTAAAAAAGAAAACGAGCAAGATCAAGATAATGGGCATGAGTATGAGGTGGTTATTTCGATAGCAGATTGTCATAATCTATTTTCTCAAACCAAGGAATAACAATGTTAAAACTTATCATTTTTAAAGAATTAAAGGATATTATCAGCTCTAGCAAATTTGCCTGGACTTTTGCCATAATATCATTTTTGACAATTATGGTTTTTTATGTAAGCGGCAAAAATTACGAGCTTCAGCAGCGTAGATATGAGGCCGGACTTGCAGAGAACACTCGCCAAATGCAGGGAATAACCGATTGGCTTCAAATAAAGCATCATATTTATTTACCGCCTGATCCACTTTATACTTTGGTAAATGGAATTGATAATGATATTGGCCGCAATACAGAAATGTTTGGAGTTGGCGAACTGGTTAGTGATGACAGCCGTTATATGGAGGATCCGCTTTTTGCAACTTTCCGGTTCCTGGATTTGCGGTTTTTGTTTGTAATTATCTTTTCCCTGTTTGCCATAATGTTTGGCTATAACATGATAAATGGCGAAAAAGAAAGTGGGACTTTGAAACTGGTTTTTGCCAATTCGATACCTAAGGATACTTTTGTTTTAGGTAAAATGATAGGAGCTATTTCTGCAATTGCGATTCCGGTTTTACTACCCTTATCTATAGGTTCGCTTCTGCTTATTTTTATGGGCATCCCTATGGAAGCAGAGAGTTGGCTGCGTTTGGCATTTATAAATTTTGCGGGAATTTTACTTTTTGTTTTTTTCCTGGTTTTATCCATCCTTTTTTCAGCTTTAACCAAAAAATCATCCTGGTCTTTTTTATATATGATTGTTATATGGATATTTTTTGTTCTCATCTGGCCACGCAGTTCGGTACTAATTTCCGGACGGGCAGTTGATGTCCCTTCCGTGGATGAGGTGGCTTATCAAAAAGCCGCGTTCCAATCACAGCTTTGGCAGGAAGACAGAAAAAAGATGAACAACTATAAACCGGACACTCAGGACATGTCCAAAATGATGGAAGACTTTCAAAAATTTATGGCTGAAATATCGGACGAACGAAATACGAAAATGGCAGAATACAGCCAACGATTAAATCAGGAGCGTCAAAACCGGCAGGTTATTCAGGAGTCCACTGCTTTTTGGGTTGGGCGCTTGTCTCCGGTAACAGAGTTTGCATTGGCTGCAATGCAATTGGCAGGCACCAATATTGATCTGAAGAACAGGTACAGAGAGGAAGCGAAAAGGTATCAGGAAACATATGCGGGATTTTTAAAGCAACATACTGGTGGTCCGTTACCAGGTGGCGGAATCGTTATGCGCATGGTTGGTGAAGAAGAACCTGAGCCGATTGATCCCTCTGAGTTGCCGGTTTATCAATTTAAAAAATCCTCATTGTCAGAAGATATGTCAAAAGCAGCGATCGATTTTGGATTGTTGATTAGTTTTATTTTAGTAGGATTTGCGTCATCGGTATGGGCTTTTTCGCGCTTTGATGTTCGCTAAACTAATAAAAGAATAAATACCCGGAGTTATAATGATAAAAATATTAACCATCAAAGAGTTTAAAAATATACTGCTAAGCCCAAAATTTTCTGTTACATTTTTAATGACTTCAATTTTGATTCTTTTAAGTCTGTTTATTGGAATACAAGAATACAATATAAAACAGGTCCAGTTTGAAACCGGGAATAAAATGGCGGCACAACAATTAAGTGAGCGCACGCATTGGGGAGGTGCCAATACACAAATTTTCCGTGAGCCAAATCCTATGCAGATTTTTGTTTCTGGTGTCAGTAACGATATTGGCCGTTTCTCAAATATCAGCGAATATGATCCTGTGAAGTTGCGCAAAAGCATGTATTCCGACGATCCCGTTTTTGCCGTATTCAGATCCATTGACCTGGTTTTTATTATTCAGGTGGTTTTATCTTTGCTCGCAATACTCTTTACGTACGATTCGATAAATGGCGAACGCGAGGATGGCACATTAAAACTTGTTTTGGCAAACGCCATCCCACGCTGGAAGTATTTGTTTGCTAAATTTAGCGGCGCCTGGCTCGGTCTGATTGTACCATTATCAATTCCGCTTTTAATTGGTTTATTATTACTAATGGTTTATAACATTCCTATTCAGCCAATGGCAGCAAGGCTATCTCTGTTAATTGTAATGGGATTATTGTACTATACTTTTTTTATCGGCATCGGATTATTGATTTCGGCCTTAACACGCAACTCATCATCATCCTTTTTGTTTTTGCTTGTTTTCTGGGTAGTAGCCGTATTAATTGTACCGCGTATTGGTACAATGGCTGCGGGGCAAATAGTACCAACGATTTCCCAAAGTGAAATTGAAAGCCAGATTGAACAATTTGCAAACCAGCAATGGCAAAAGCACGAAGACTATCTGAAGGATGTTTGGAAGGAACGCAACCTGGAAACTGATGGGTTGAGCGCAGAAGAAAGGCAAGCTTATAAAGATGAAAAAATGTGGCAATGGATGGAAGAAGATGACAATGCCAGAAATGCCATGCAAAAAGAAATATCCGAATACAGCCGCAGGGCGAAGGAAAAAATGGTTAATCAAAAAAGCGAGCAGGAAAACCTGGGATTTAACCTGGCACGGATTTCGCCCGCGGCAACTTTTATGCTTTCGGCTATGAATTTGGCCGGCACAGACGTCCATCTAAAAAACCGGTATGAAAAAGATCTGGACACTTACAAAGAATCCTTTACAGATTTTACAAATAAGAAAGCCAAAGAAAGTGGAGATAGCGGCGGTATTCGAATTACAATGGATTCAGAAAGTGGTATGTCAATAAAAATGGCTGATATGAAAAAAACGCTTGATACCAGTGACATGCCCCGTTTTGTAAATCTTCCACGCAGAATGGCAACTGTTTTAAGCCAGACAATTATTGATTTTGGAATTTTAAGTACAATGATTTTATTAACATTGGGTGCCTCATTTTTGGCTTTTGTAAGATATGATGTAAGATAGTAATTAATTAAAATAGGTTTTATTATATTTTACCTCATTTGGGGTTAGTTTTTTACCTCATATGGGGTTTTTGTTTTTGTTTGATTTGAAAAACTGCAAAAAAATAGGCTTTGACCGTTTGGCATGGGAATTGTCTATATAGGCAGAGTAGATTAATCAGACAAACATTATATATTACATAAGGAGATTTTATTATGCGTAAATTTAGACCACTTTTAATTTTAGCTGTTATGGGTTTGTGGATTATTAATTGCACAGCAGCAGGACAAAAAAGATCTGAAAAGGAAATCATAATTCAAAAAGTAGGTAATGGAATAACACTTGGACTTGTGATTTCTAATTTAAATGATGAAGATAAAAAGGAATTAAAAAGTGAGATCGGTGCTAAGGTTTTACATGTTTTAGAAGATAGTAATGCTGAAGAAGCAGGTTTTAAAGATAATGATGTTGTGGTTGAATTTGAAGGTGAAAAAATTGAAGATGCAAAAGAATTAAATGACATTGTAGAGGCTATTGAAGGTGAAAAAAATGTATCAATGACTGTGATTAGGGATGGCTCGAAGAAAAGCATTAAAGCAACTATAAAACCAGATGATGATGAAAAACATGTTGATCTTAAAATTAAGGGTGAGAGCGATGGCCAAAGTTGGAGCTGGACAACGACTGAAGAAGACGGAGACCATGAAAGCCTGGTATGGGTTGAAGAAAAAGATGGTGATCACAACGTAATTGTAAAAGAATTTGCCGGAGTTCCTGGTGCTCCACATGCTATTTCAATTAGCGAAAGTGGTAGTAATAAAGGTGGTTTCCTGGGTGTGGTTACAGATAATATCTCTGAGCAAATGTTGGAGTATTTTGAAGTTGAGCATGGTGTGCTTGTAAAGGAAATCGTTGAAGATTCTCCGGCAGAAAAAGCCGGATTAAAAGCTGGTGATGTCATCACTTTTATTGAAAATCGCAAAATTGAAGACTATTCAGACCTGACACGTACAATTAGTTTTTATAACCCGGATGAAGAAGTAGAAATTAGTTTTGTACGAAAAGGATCTAAGAAAAATGTAGATGCTAAATTAGCCAAGAAAAAACATAGAGTGGATTTTATTGGCGGAAAAGGTAGCAATATGTTCATTTTTGAAGATGATGATCACGGCGTTCATTCTCCCCGTTTTAATGTAAAAACCAAAGGCAAGCCTTTTATGATGAAGAAATTTGGTATCGGGAAGCAATCAATGAATATTTACATAATCTGATGAATTTTGATAAATCTAAAAGGTCTCCTTAATGGGAGACCTTTTTTTATTTGTTGAAAACAAGTTTACTTTTTATCATGCTAAACAAATGAGTTTTAAAATCCTTGGATTAAGATGAAATTACAAAGTATTACAGTAAAATTTATTTTGATTGTATCGGTTCTGATGGCTTCAGTTTTGAGCATTCAGTTCTATTTTACAAACCAGGCTCATGAAGATATTTTATCGGAACTAAACCGCTTAACAAAATCAATAAATACAACAACAGAAAAAATACTTGTTGAGCGATTCGAAAATGAAGCAATTGGTTTCGGGTTAAATGATAGCAATCATTGGAAGGTTAAAGCACCAAACGGCCACCCTAATGAGTTTTGGCATGATATTGAAGAAAATGAAGTAATTGTTTCTAGTTCAGATAAAGCAAACCCAAGAATTGAGAAATGGATTTCAAAGAAAAAAGGCAGATCAGGCACCACCATTATTGACGGTGCGCAATCTTATGAGTTCCTGTTTTCTGAAGATGACAAAATGCATGTGCTTCAGGTCGATTCCAACAGGCTTAAGTTAGAAGTGATTGATATAAACCTTAATACCCCAAAGCCGGCTAGTGGTGTTTCTGTGCAATCCAAAAATAAATGGACAAAAGCAATAGGCCTCAAACCCAAGGCCGAAAGAGATCATATCTTATCGTTTGAGTTTCCAACACTCGTCTCTACATCTAATGCCCCTCAGCGTCTTAGATATAATTACAACACCGAGGTTTTTAGTTCAGTTCTTGATGATATTCGTGACCGCAATCTACTAATTACCCTGAGCCTTTTCGGGCTTTCACTTCTTGCAATTGCAGTCATTGCCGGCAAGTTCCTGAAGCCGATTAAATCTTTGTATAACTCATTTGATAAGGTAGTCCAGGGAGATTTGGATGTTACTGTTAAATCAAAATCAAAAGATGAAATTGGCGAATTATCAACATCTTTTAACCACATGGTTAAGGAGTTAAGGAAAAATAAAGACAAAGAAGCTATTATGCATCGCCAGGAACGGTTGGCTTCTCTTGGACAATTGGCAGCCGGAGTAGCACATGAAATAAAAAATCCTTTAAACGCAATTAACCTTACAATAGAGCACCTAAATGATAAGTTCATTTCCGAGAAAGAGGAACAGGCATCCGGTTATATCCGAACGATCCAAAAAGAAATCAGGCGGCTGGATAAAACAGTCAACAACTTTTTAAGCTATTTGCGAAGTGAAAACCTGAACAAAAAAGAAGCGAATGTAAATAATTTGCTGGATGAAATATTGAATTTATATGAGCGTGAAATTTCCAACAGTAAAATTAAGGTTAGCAAAAACTATAGCAAAGAGTGCATAATTAATCTTGATACGGAGCGCTTTAAAACTGTATTGATGAATGTAATTATCAATGCAATTCAGGCTATGCAAAAAGGTGGTACTGTTGATATTTCAACAGATTCTGCAAGCGGTACAATTGTTATTAAAGATTCAGGTATTGGAATACCGAAGAAAGATCTGGAAAACATATTTGACCTTTTTTACACCACAAAAAGTGCCGGAACAGGGCTTGGTTTACCGACTGCACATAAAATTGTAAAGGAACATGGTGGAGAGCTTTCGATTGAAAGTGAAGAGAATAAAGGGACGGTAGTAAGAATCAGGATTAAAGATCAAAGAAAAAAAGTAGTTCAATAGTGTAAGCCGTGAGCAAGGGTAACGGGATGAGGGAAAAGACAGTAGCAGTAAGCAATGAACTCACTAATTCAATAATTCAAGTTATAACATGCACATACTCATTGTAGATGACGAACAAGCCCAGCGTAATATTTTGGCAGATATTTTAAAAGACGCCGGCTATAAAACAGATTTGGCTGAAAATGGAGAAGTTGCTTTACGTAAGTTTGGGGCTAATCAATATGCCATTGTATTAACAGATTTAAAAATGCCAGGGAAGGATGGGTTGGATGTATTGAAGCATATTCATAATTCTGACCAGGATACACAGGTTATTATTATGACAGCATTTGGTACAATTCCTGGTGCCGTTAATGCCATTAAAATTGGAGCGTATGATTATTTAACAAAGCCGTTTAAAAAAGACGACCTATTACAGGTTGTTGACCGTGCTGCTGAGAAAGTAAAATTGCTTAAAGAAAATGCACGATTAAAAAATGAAATATCCAATCGCTATCAATATGCAAGCATAATTGGCCAAAGCCCTGAGATGAGGCAAATATTTAGCATGATTGAGCGGGTTGCTAAGGTTGATGCCACTGTTTTAATTACTGGGAAAAGTGGCACGGGCAAAGAATTGGTGGCCCGGGCTGTTCACTATAATGGCAACAGAAAAGAAGGCCCTTTTGTAGCGCTTAATTGCGGCGCGATCCCGGAAACCCTAATAGAGAGTGAATTGTTTGGACATGAAAAAGGTGCTTTTACAGGTGCTGCCAAAACCTACATGGGTAAATTTGAGCAGGCACAAGGCGGGACGATTTTTTTAGATGAAATCGGTACCATGCGTCTTGATTTGCAAATTCGGTTGTTACGAGTTCTTCAGGAAAAAAAGGTGCAGAAACTTGGGTCAAATCAATCTATAGATTTAGATGTACGGGTAATTGCGGCCTCAAATGAAAACCTTGAAGAATTGATTAATGAGAAGAAATTCCGCTCTGATTTGTATCACCGGTTAAATGTTTTTTCGATTGCTTTGCCGTCACTTAAAGATCGATTCCAGGATATTCCATTGCTGGTTCGGCATTTCCTGGAAAAATATGCTGATCAATATAAAAAAGAGATCCCGGCGCTATCCCCGGATGCATTGAACAAACTTGAGAAATATCCTTTCCCGGGGAATGTGCGAGAATTGGAAAATATTATTGAGAAGACAATTATTCTTACAGACCATAATCCAATCCTGGCAGATGACTTAATGCTGCCGTCAACGAAACCGCAAAACAATAATGTAAAGGAAATAGATTCCAACGGCTCTTTGACAGATATTGAATATAAGCTGATCAGTGATGCGTTAATTGAGAGCAATGGCTCAATCAAAAAGGCATCGGAAGCTTTGGGTATATCTTATAAAACTCTTCAATACCGCATGAAAAAATTTAATATGCATAAAAATGATTTCAGATAATTTTAGATATTATTCTTCGTGAAAGGCCCTTAAATTTTTAACTGCAAAATTTGGATAATCGGATTCATTATATTTTGAAGAAGAGAACCTTAATTCAAAAATAGTTGTTTCATTTTTAGCAAGAGAGTAATTGATGCTGGTATTATCCCCACCTAACTTTAACGTAAAGGAATTGTCTGAATAAAAATCACCTTCAACATACCAAAGCGGCCTGACGGTGGATTTGTTTTTATTTTTTACAATTCCTTTTACATATAATTCATTTCCCCTGTTAATTTTATCTGTAATTGTAAATTCAATGTTTTTTATAAGCCGAACATCGGCGGAACCTGTTACAGAATTTTCTCCACAACCACTACTGTTTAACAAGAAAAAAGTGGCGACAAATAAAACCATTTGTTTTAACATTTTTCTTTCCTCCGTTTTAAATAATGTCTGATATCATGTTTAATTGATATTTATTTTATCATAAGAAGTTTTCTAACAATTTTTAGTTGCCCATTGTTTGCGATAAGGAAATATGTTCCACTTGAAACTGAGCTACCAAGGTTATTTTTACCATCCCAAGTAATATTTAATTTTCCAGATGTATTTATTTCAGAATTAAAGTCCTTTACTACCTGGCCTGTAATATTATATATCTTTATTGAAATATTCTTGAGGTCATTAAATTTTTGCAAGTTGATTTGAATTTTAGTCTGATTATTAAACGGGTTGGGGTAAACATTTATTAATGAATCACTGTTTACATCTTGGGACTCATATAAATCTGTGATTAAACTTGATTCATCTAAACAATCATAACAGACTTCACCACCTCTGGATGGCTCAAGACATAAAAAGGCCGTATATAAAGATAAAACACGCTCTTCTAAACTTTTAGCAACAATTTCACCAACAATATCGTTTGTCTGCTCTTCTTTTTCGAGTGAGTGAATATATTTACCTGACCAAATTTCTTCGTTTAAACTATCAGTATTGAATATATCCGTCTCATTAATAGTAACTTTACTGGAGAAAGGTATGTTATTAAATTCTCCTGCAATGTCAATTTTAAAAGGAAGTTCACCATTATATTTACCAACCTGCAAAATCGGCTTGTTTAAATAGATTGTTTGATTCGGATGAAAATCAAACCTACCATAACAGAAACCATTTTCAAGACTTGTATGCAGATCAAAAGAAGTCATAAAACCACCAAGAGATTGCGAAAGTTCTAAAAGTAGCTCTGACAGGGATTGTCCGGTACGAGTTGTTTTATAATTAGCAGATGTTAATCGAGTGATGTTTGTATAAAAATACTCATTTCCGCGATAATACCGCCCACCAATCCAATTGTATCCTATTGACCAATTTGCATAATCTGTTACATGGATTGGAAGGGTAGGATTCATTTTTGCCAATAAATCATCGATCAAATCGTTAGCCACAGAACTTTCTCCAAACTGTTCAGAAGAAGAAAGAAGAAATAAACTTCCATCATTACCATTGTTTTGAACAAAATCAATTCCGTTAGATAATAATGCAGGCAGGCTGCTGTAGTTCGAAATGATATCATCTTCCAGATTTGAAAAAACCGTTTCTATTGTTATAGAATCTGCTGAAACCCAATGGTTACTGACACGTTCTATATCTAGATTGGTAAAAAATAGGTTAAAAGAGTCCTGCGATGTAAAATTTGAATATAAAACTTCTTTAACATTAAGTAATAAGTCATTTGCTTTAATGTCTGTTTTTGAAGATTGATGATCAAATAAAAAAGCCACTTTTTTTGAAGCAGTACCTAATTCAGCAATTTGTGATGGCAATAATGCAAGCTGGTAATAGTTTTCGTGTTCTCCGGAATATTTATTAAGGTAAATACCATTATCAAAAGGGGTATCAATTGTATAGTTTAAACTTGATTGGGTGGATTCAACAGGGATGTCAGCCCTAAGATAATTTCCAAATTCTTCACTATCATATGGTCGAAATTTGTTATCCGGAAATTCAGAAATTTTTGGGTTTTTCCACTCTCCATTTACCCAACTTAAGATATTGAAAGTTGATATTGGATATCTTGATACATTTAGCATATTTACCGGTAGGGTGCATGAAACTGAATTTGCGTTCCAGTTTGTGGGTAGTAAGAATGTAATTTTTACTTTTCTTGATTCATTGCCTGCCATTGGGAAAATTCTTAATTCGTATTGCGTTTTACTATTTTTAAATAAAATAGAAGGATCACGCCGACGTTTTACTATATCTTCATAGATCGATGCAGCTGTCCATTTATCCAGTAATTTTCCTCTTATAATTTCATCTTCTACCCAAAGCCAGGAATCATGTACAATGGCCTCCTCAGGAAGATCAAAATAATATTGAATTTCAAGAGTATCTGCTGATGAATACCCTAAGCCTTTTCCGGAAAGAGTTAAATAAAGGCCACACTCCATATATAATCCTCTTGGCTTTACTGAAATGACTGCTTCTTCAATCGTCCCTTTACCATACTTCCACCATGACTGGGGATCCTGTACTCGCAGGTAGTTTGAAGCGGTCGAAAATGTTGCCGTTAATATTAAAAAAAACAATACCGTCAGTATAGGTCTGTTTGTGATCATTTTATTCTCCTTCACCAATTTAGGTTTAACGGTTTTATATAATGATATATACAAAATTTATACCAGATTTGAAAGGGGTTTTTAATCGATAAGTAAGCTTAAGATTTATATCTAATAAGAATATAATTCGTGCACTATGAATAATATTCGTAGGTAGGTGTGTGAAGATTTTGGAGCGTTCACTTGAATAGCAAGTCACTGTTGGACTACCTGATTAGGTAGTTGAGTTCTGTTCGTTGTATGGCCCAAGCTTTTTTACAATTTTCGCCGGGTTACCAGCGATTACCTGGTTATCGTTTGGAAAAGATTTTGTTACAACCGCCCCTGCCGCAACGATGGTATGTTCGCCAAGTTCTACGCTGGGCAAGATAATACAATTAGCAGCAAGCCAGGAGTTTTTTCCAATTCTTACAGGATCGGATTTTATGTATTTTTTGTAATCTTGATTATCATGGTTCATGCTTATAATTGAAATATTGGGGCCAGTCCAGACATTTTCCCCTAAAATAATTCCATTGCGGGCATCCAGATAACAATTCTTGCCCATTCCCGGTGCACGTGTACCATTATCAATTTTTTCAAAGTCTATAATCTGGCTGGTATGATGTACAGGCCAGGGCACTTTTTTATTAGGTCCAAAAAACTTTTGGCGAAGGGCGTATCTAAACAAAATCCGTGGAGCATATTTTTCATGTGGAAAATTTTTATAAGCGCGTTTTATGAAAAATAAAAAAAAGGGTGTTAATATTTTCTTAATCATTATTTTTACCGGAATTGTTTTTTAAAATTCTATAGCCAACATAAGCCAAAACAGTGTACAGCACCGATCCAACAAAGGTGAAAAAATGTAACAACAAATTAATACTTTGATCTTTAAATAAAAAGATAACAAATAAACCGCTTACCAAATAAAAAGATTGCCAGCCAAGAAGTATTTCATTTTTTCTGGTTGCAGAAAATACATCGCTGACATTGCGCATAGCAAAACTTGTTATGGCCAACGGTGTGATAATCCCGGCAATTTTTCCTGCTTCTGTCCATTCAACTCCAAAAACAAAAGCAAATAATAAATCACCCCAAAAAATGACTGGTATTAAAATTACGGTAGAAATAATCAAGCTGCTGAAATACGAATATGTATATAGTTTCAGTTTATTATTTGTAACATTTAGTCTTTGGTAAAATACGGATGTAAAAGATGATGTTATAAAATTTAGTGGATAATTTAAAACGCGAAAAGCGTGTGAGTAAAATCCAACTAATTTTGCAGAGAAAAATATGCTAAAAACATAAATCAGTAAATTCCCTGAAATTGAATTAAGGAAGCCCATCGGCATGGAAAAGTATGGGAAATTCTTATAATCAATCAATTCTTTTAAAAGCACTTTTTTTGTTATATCCTCTTTTACAGATTGAATATCTTTAATCCATTTTTTTACCAGATAAAATGAAGAGAAGAATTGTCCGCTTAAATTACCGCTTAACAATCCAGGAGTTCCAAAATTTAAAAACCCGAAAAGTATATTTAGCAATGATGTTGAAGAGCTTTGAATAACACGTGTATTGGCCAAATAACTAAAATTTTTGTTGCGACTGGACCAATGATACGCTGTCTGGTTTAATCCAAAAAAAATAATACTTAATGGTAAAAAATATAAAAGATAGGTCACATCATTTATATTAAAAAAACCGGCTATTGGTTCACTAAATAATAAAACAATTATTGTAGAGATTATGGCAGTTATCATTACAAAAATTGCACTGATAACAGACACAATCATTGCATTAGAATTGTTTTTTGGCAGCATAATGGCCAATTCATATCGACCGGTAGAAATAGTTGCCAATACTTTTGCAATGCCTAAATAAACTGCAATATAACCAAACTCGGTAGGCGTAAAATATCGGGTGATAATTGGAAGCGATGCCAGGGAGATCAATTGAGAAATTGTAACGCCTTTTAATAACACAAAGATATTTTTTAGAAAACCGTTGTTAAAAAGGCTTTTAATCTTTTCTGTCACTTGGGTTTGAAATCTCATAATATATGTTTTTAAGTTTCTTTGATTCATTTTCCCAGCAAAGTTCTTTTGAAGCCTTAAAGCAATTCGCACTAAATTTTGTAAATAAATTAGAATCTGATAGCATTGTTTGGAGTTTTTCTGCAATGTCATCAATAGAATTTGGATTTGCTGTTAATCCCACCTGGTATTTTTCAACATATTCCATTAGCGTTGGTATATTACTTGCCAGAACTGGTATTCCTGCCTGAATATATTCAAAGAATTTATTTGGAAGAGCATATTTTCTATTGATCGAATCAGCTTCAATTAAAGCAATACCCAGGTCTTTTGTTTCTATTTTATTCAAAAGTTTTCCACTTTCAACCATTGGTTCAATAGATATTTTATCACTCATATTGTTTTTATTTATTTCTTTTTTTAGCTCGTTTTCAAGAATCCCTTCACCAATAAGTGTTAAATGGAATTCTGGATTTTCAATTTTTGAAGTGGCCTGAATAAGCTGAATTAATCCTCTTCCAGGTAAAAAATAGCCGTGGAAGACAATTTCTTTTATTTTTTTATCATCAACTTTTTTTTCAATTTTTGTGATATGTTGTTTAGGTAAACTGCGAATTATGTCAAGCCTTTTTATATTTGGATATAGCTTTTTATAAAACTCACCAAGGGGTTCGGAAACGGTAATGAAAGAATCTATTTTTGAGACGGCTGCTTTTTCTAACTTTAACCAGGTTAACCTTCGCCACAAATGATTTTGGAACAACTCATGCCCGGCAAAAAATTCATGCGCATCATAGATAAGTTTGAATTTTTTAAAAAATCGAAAAACCAAAATGGACGGCAGTACCCACAATCCTCTGGCATGAATTATATCTACTTTTTCTTTTTTTAAAATATTGAAGGTTTTTAAATTAAAATGCAGAAACTTTAAAGGTCCCTTTTTAAATGGCCGGTTAATATAAAAAACAGGAAACCCGGCCTTATCTTGAATATGTGGTCCGACGCTAATAGCGCTTACATTCCAACCCATATTTTTTGCTGTCTCAATCTGGTTTATTACGCGTCTTCTATGTATAAGAGGATCTATTGAGATGAAGAATATATTTTTCATATTTGGATTAAAACAATGCAGCTTAATAAAATGACTTTAACTTTCTTTTAGCCTTATGAATAATTAAGCGTGATAAAAAGATTGGCTTGATTGTTAGATTACGGGTATAATTTACTTTAAAATATGGCCCAAGGTTGCCGCCAAAGCTTCTTTTAAATTGCTCGAAATATTGTGTATTAGCACCAAGGAAATCAAAATTCTTTCCAATAAACTCAGGTTGGATTAATATAAAAGTATGCAGTAATTCGCTATTTATTTCATTCCTTGCTGTTTTTGAAATTCCAGAAAAAAGTGCATAAATAGTTTTGTTGTCTGATAAGATGAAAATACCTGCAACCGGTTTCCCATTTGAATGTTGATAAAATAATCGTCCGATTTTATTTTCAATGCAATTATCCATAAACGCTTTCAGAAGGGGTTGGGAAATTGCAGGAGACGTGTTGTGTTTTTTATAGCTATCCATTACAAATTGTGCAACCAGCTTAGTTTCGGTTGATTCCTTAAACACATTTTCACTATTTAATATTTTTTTTATTTTCCTTCTAAGATCCTGGCTGAATTGCTTTTTTAGCATTTCAAAATCAATAATAGGAAAAGTATATGTGTATGATGTTTTTGCCTTAAAGCCTGCCCATTCAAAAGGGCGAATATCAACAATCCCGGGTGACAAGGGTATGTCAATCAGGTGAAATTCACTTGTAAGTTTATTTAAAATAATTTCTACTTGTTGTTGGTATTCTGCATTTACTGTAGACGATTTGGTTGAAATGGGTTGTTGAAAAATTATTCCCTGATATGTTGTATTTGGGATATTTGTGATAGCATTAAGAAACATCACTTTTTTTGGCCAATAAAGGATTCCAGCACATATGTGATCATTTTTGTTTAAGACCAGAATTTCAAAAGATCGCTTAAAAACGTGCTCAATTATCCTTGCCCATTGTGTTGTATGGAATAATGTCCCTTGTGGAGATAATTCTACAAAAGTGTCCCAGGAAGGATACTCTTTCTCGTCCAGAATTTGAAGATTATATTTTGAATTAGTCATGGATAATGGTGGAACCTGTGAAAGCTTATTTGTTTAACAAAACAGAAATAATTGCTTTTTGAACATGCATTCGGTTTTCAGCTTCATCAAAAACAATGGATTGTGGCCCATCGATTACTTCATCGGTAATTTCATCACCGCGGTGAGCAGGCAGACAATGCATAACCAACGCATCTTTATGAGCGTGTTGCATAAGTTGGCTGTTAACCTGGTATGGCATAAAAATCTTACGTCTTTCAGCAGCTTCTTCTTCCTGTCCCATGCTGGCCCAAACATCCGTATAAATCACATCAGCATCCTTAACCGCCGCAACAGGATCTGTTAAAACTTCAACTGTACTAATTCCTTCATTCCGTGCATATTCAAGTGTGTCAGGATCAGGCTCATAACCACCCGGTGAACAAATCACTAAGTGCAAAGGTAGTTTAGCTGCAAGATTGATCCATGAATTGGCAATATTATTTCCATCTCCGATATATGTAATCTTAAGATCTGTGTGCCTTCCTTTGTGTTCTTTTACTGTGTAAATGTCCGCCATAATCTGGCAGGGATGGTTATAGTCGGTTAAGCCGTTTATTACAGGTACAGAAGCAAATTTGGCCATTTCAACCATGTGGGCATGCTCAAACAGGCGCGCCATAATTACATCATTATAACGGGAAACAACCTGTGCAATATCTTTTACGGCTTCACGTTTGCCAATGCCAATGTCATTGGGTGAAAGGTATAATGCATAGCCGCCAAGCTGGTACATTCCGGTCTCAAATGAAATTCGCGTACGTGCTGATGGTTTGGCAAAAATCATCGACATGGATTTGCCCTCACACACGTGATGTTCAGTGCCTGCTTTGGTTTTGTCTTTTAAATCTTTGGTTACATCAAAAATGTGTTCAATCTCTTCACGAGAATAATCTGCGATTGAAATAAAATCCTTGTTCACTTTTCCTCCAAATACTTTTGTTTCTTTTTTCCGTTATTCCTATAAAATATATTTACTCAAATCTTCATCTTCTACAATATTTTTCAACTTCTCTTTTACCATCTTTGCATCAAGCGAGATTTTGTCCATCTGGATATCTGGTACATCAAAAAGAATTTCTTCCAGCAGTGAAGAGAGAATAGTATGTAAGCGCCTTGCACCAATATTTTCGGCACGTGTATTAACCACAGCAGCTAAATGTGCAATCTCTTTAATAGCGCTCGCTTTAAAAGTTAGATCAACACCTTCAGTTTCGAGCAGGGCACGGTATTGTTTAATTAATGCATTTTTAGGTTCTGTTAAAATCTTTACAAAATCTTCTTCTTTAAGGCTGGTTAATTCAACACGGATTGGAAAACGTCCTTGTAGTTCCGGGATCAAATCTGATGGTTTACTGACATGAAAAGCCCCAGCCGCAACAAAAAGAATGTGGTCAGTTTTGACAACGCCAAATTTAGTTGTTACCGACGTTCCTTCAACAATTGGCAACATATCGCGTTGAACACCTTCTCGCGATACATCCGGTCCATGTTTTCCACTGGACCCACCGGCAATTTTATCGATTTCATCAATAAAAACGATACCGGAATTTTGAACACGGTCGATGGCTTTGCGCACAACCTCATCCATATCGATTAATTTTTGTGCTTCTTGCTGGGTTAAAACGATAAAAGCTTCTTTAACTGTAGTTTTCCGTTTTTTAACCTTTTTTGGCATCATCCCGCCAAACATTTCCTGTAAGTTCATGCCCATTTCTTCCATACCCATCGGCGAGAAAACCTGCATCATCTGCATATTTTCACTGGGGATATTTATCTCAACAGAGCGGTCATCCAGCTTTCCTTCTAAAAATTGAGCGCGCAATTTTTCCCGTGTGCGTTCATGTCGCAATTCAAGTTGATCCGATTCATCCATCTCACCAACCGGTTTTTTCTTAGCGGAGATTGGTGGCAACAATAAATCAAGGATACGTTCGATGGCATGTTCCTTTGCTTTATCTTCTACTTTGGCAGTTTGTTCTTCCTGGACCATTTGTACGCCAATGCCTGTTAAATCACGGATAATGGATTCTACATCCCGGCCCACATAGCCAACTTCTGTAAATTTAGATGCTTCAATTTTTGTGAATGGAGCGCCGGCCAGTTTAGCTAATCTGCGCGATATTTCAGTTTTTCCAACTCCTGTTGCACCAATCAGGATAATATTATTGGGCATTATTTCTTCTTTTAAATCACCGGCTACCTGTTGGCGGCGCCATCTGTTTCGCAAAGCAATAGCCACCATTTTTTTTGCAGCATCCTGGCCGATGATGTATTTATCGAGTTCGTTTACAATTTGTTTTGGTGTTAATTCTTTCATGCAATTCCAATCTTTGTCTTCTGTCTAAGTTTTTCTTTATCGCCTTTTTTTACAATTCCTCTACAGCAATATTAGTGTTTGTATAAATGCAAATATCCGCCGCAACCTGTAAGGCTTCTTTTGCAATCTCTCCGGCAGAAAGTTTTGAATATTTGACCATTGCACGAGCGGCAGCTAATGCATAGGAGCCTCCGGAACCGATTGCAGCAATGCCATCATCGGGTTCAATAATATCGCCTGTGCCGGAAATGATAAAAGTATTTTTGTCATCCATTACTATAAGCAAAGCTTCAAGCCTTCTCAAGTAGCGATCGGACCGCCAGTCTTTTGCAAGCTCTACGGCTGATTTTGGTAAATTGCCGGAATAGCGTTCCAACTTCTCCTCAAATCTCTCAAAAAGAGTAAAAGCATCGGCGGCAGCGCCAGCAAACCCGGCAATAATTTTGTCATTGTACAAGCGCCTAATTTTTCGTGCCGAATGTTTCATTACAGTATTGCCAAGAGTAACTTGTCCATCGCCGGCAAGCGCAACTTTATCCTTGTGCCTAATTCCGCAAATGGTTGTTGCATAAAATGTGTTTTCAGAGTGCTGCATAATTTTCCTGGTTTTGTTTTAATACGTTCAAACAATCTTATCAAAATATAATAATTGAGGAATATACAATATTTTGTGAAAAAAGTTAAATACAAAACCTTAGATCTAACATAAAAAACAGCAATCTATTGTACGGCAAGATTTGAAATTTAATGTTTTTAACGAAACTTAGGGTGCAGTGTTTTTTCATTTTGTGTGCGCATGCTCATTTTATAGGCAGAATCCGTCCACTATTTTGACATAATTATGTTTTATTGGTTAGGATTTAGACATTTTAACCGAACATGTGGATGCCATAAAAAATGGAAAGGAATTATGCTACAGAAATTAATCCCAAGAATATTCCTTTTAGTCATAACTTTACTCATATTTTCCTGCACAATAAACGAACCTTATCTCCCAGCCTGGGACACACGAGTTAAACTCCATTTCCGGGAAGATCAATTTTCAATGAGCGAAGTACTGACCGAAAGTTCATTCAAAGACAGCTTAAACAGCACACTCGGCGATACACTTATTTACGTTTCAATTTCCGATAGTACAGAACCACAAGCCATCAGCGAGGATGACCTGGCTTTTAAATCAGATGATGATCAGATTGTTGAGACAATGGGCACAATTAGTTTAGATGCCCCATCTCCACAAAATACACCCGATGTTACATTATTAGAATTATTCCCGGACCTGCCTCCCGCAGGAAACCAAATTCCACCTTTTGATTCTGTAACAATAGAACCACCCGGTAATAATGTTAAGTTTGATTCTTTTGAACGCGTTGTAATTGAGACTGGACAAATGCATCTGGTTTTTCATAACAACCTAATTTTGGAAATCGATTCCGGCCTGGTTGTTTCAGTTTTTGACAGCGTTTCTACCTTATTGATTGGACAATTTCTTTTCTCAGAAAAAATATCTCCGGGAACTTCAAAACAAAGTTCAACTCTGGACCTGGATGATCAAACACTCTCCAACACATTTATTTTGAATTATTCCATTCCGTTTACCGGAACTGATACGGTGCACACGATAAAACAAAGTGATCTGGAAAGCAGTTTTACAACTGAAGTTGTTCTTTCTGCAATTGATGTAAGCAGCGCAACAGCAGAAATCCCTGAACAAATTGTGGAAAGGGAAGACACCTCGCCAATAAATACTGAAGACAAAACAGTCACTTTGGCAAAAATCAGGGAAGGTGGTTTAACGCTAAACATCCAGAATAACCTTGAGATAAATTCTGACCTGGTTATTGAGATTTTAACCATGGTTGATGACCTTGACCAACCTAAAACTGTAAATGTTGACCTGTTCGCAAATCAAGCAACCGTAAAACAAATCGATATAAAAGGTTTTACAATAAAAAACCATTTAACACCAGGTGCCGCGGTTGATGAAATTGCTTATAAAATAACAGCCACAACCCACCCAAGTGATGGTTTTGCAACCGTCAGTTCTACCGATGATATTGTTGTCGATATGACCATGGATTCAACTTTTGTGTCCTATTTCGAAGGAAGTGTCTCCAATGTGAAAATTGATATTGATCCTGTTGAGCAGGAAGATTTGGTTGACCTGACTGATCTTGACGGTTCTTTTAAATTGCCGGATCTTGTTTTTACTCTCAACTTTTATAACCAAATAAATTTTGATGTAGACTTAGACCTGACTTTGACCGGTATCAATACTCGAGATAATAAACAGGTTGTTTTAAATGTAGATGAAACCCTTTTCGCAGGAAACAGCGACAATCAGAAATTGACTGTTATAACTTTGAATAAGGATAACAGTAACATTGTTGATTTGATGGCCATTTTGCCGACATCCATAAAAATGGAAGGCTCAGCATTAATAAATGGGTCGGGTAGTGTGGCAACCTCTGATGCCATCTGGTCTGATTACTCCATTGAATCGCCTTTGAAAGTAAAAATTGATGAAGATATCTCAATCAAAACAGATAAGGATTCAATTGCTGCAGATGACCTTGAGGATGATGTTCGTGAAGGAATAACTGAAGATTTAAATGATGTCTTTATTCATATCAACACAGAAAACGGATTACCGCTTGGTGCCAGCTTTAAGTTTTTCCTTGCTGCCGATTCTACAACTCTTTACGATGAGACCATTCTCGATTCAACAAAAAAAGTAATAATTTCTGCAGATCTTATCCCCGGTGAAACAGATGAAAATGGGCTGGTTACTCTGCCCGCTAATGAACCAATTAAACTTGGCCTTTCTCAACAGCAACTCCAAATATTTAATACAAAGCCAATTTATTATGGTGCAGTGATAAAAATAAATGCCAATGAAAAGGCAGTGACTTTCAGGAAACATGATCTTCTTAAATATGGCGGATTTATTGATATTAAAGTAAGGGTAAACTCAGATGAATAGTTTAATAAAACTTGGAATGATATTAATCCTTTCCAGCGCTGCCTTTGCCCAAAACTTTAATGCAACAGGATTGGCCCTGGGAAACAATTTTCTTTCATATAGTAAAGGCGTGGATGCTTTTAGTGTGAATCCAGCCAACCTTGGTTTTAATAATAGAGTGGAGCTTAAATTTATTTCTCCATTGTTTGCTATTTCGAATAGTTCGATTTCCATAAATGATTATAATCGGTATTTCACAAAAGAAGGCAATAAAGGCGAGTGGGATTTAAATGACAAAAACTCGATTATTGATTTTTTTGCTGATGACGGTTTGGACGTCAACGCTGATGTAAATATGAATATTTTTTCGATGGCGTATAATAATTTTGGCTTTGGAATTGATTTGCTTGTAAGTGGTGGTGTAACCCTGAAACCAACTCAAACCCTTAAAGCTGCACTTATTGAGCTTGATCTTACTCCGAATTATCAATTCAAAGAACCAGGTTTTGCGACCGGATCTTTCTATTCTGCAGTAAAATACTCATTTTCATATGCACATTTGTTGAAAGCCAAAATAAGAAAATTCGATATCGACAATATTTCAGTCGCGGCAAAATTAAATTATTACTCCGGGATTGGAGTATTGGAAGTATTAGATTCTGATATGCATATAAAAAGATTTGAAGAAATGGCTGATGGCACTGAAGAAGAAGGGGCTTATCAAAGAGTAAATTTTAAAACACGTCGCGCCTATCCAAATGGCGGTGTTAGTGCCGGTGGAGGAATGGGATTTGACCTTGCAGCTTCTGCTGTTTACGATGACGACTGGCATTTTTCTGTAATGTTGGAAAACATTTTTGCTTCAATAGATTGGGATGTTAATACTGCTGTAATACAATTCAGCGCTTCTGATTCAATTTTATTTGATGATGACAATGTAGACCGTTCTACGGAAACTGACACGACCAGGGATGTTGGTTCGTTTAGTACATCTCTTCCGGTTAACCTGATTTTTGGTGCACATTATCAATTAATTGATGAATTGGATTTGACTGCTCAGTGGAAGCAGGGACTTTCTAAGGATTTTGGAAATGTGTTTACACCACAACTTGGAGTTGGCGCAGAATATAGGCCGATACCCTGGTTGCCACTACGGTCCGGTTTAACTGTTGGCGGCAGGGATGGATTTTTGTTTGCTCTTGGAGGCGGGTTAGATTTTGATGTTTTTGAGTTTAATCTGGCCTATGCCATGCGCGAGGCTCTTTGGCCAACATATTCCAATGGAGCTTATTTTGCCTTTGATTTTAAATTTGGATTTTAGTCCTAAATAATAATCCTACTAAATTTAATTTAAAGCCTGCCAGGATTCAAAACCTCGCAGGTTTTTTTATTATCTACCTATTAAATTCAATAATTTTCTTCCCAACAAATGTGTTATCATGAATCCCGCCAAAAATTTCAGCTTGTGGTCCATATGAAAATATTGGCACCATGGTTCCTGTATGGTGTGTACTTGTGAAAGCTGCTTCGGAAATGATTTTTTCTTCCACAGAACCATTTACTAGTGCAAACCCACCTGTCTCATGATCAGCAGTTACAATAATTAAAGTTTCTTCATTTTTTAATGCAAAATCCAATCCGCTCCCAACGGCTTCGTCAAACTCAACTATTTCTGATATGATGTAATCATGATCATTATCATGACCACCCCAATCAATTTGTGAACCTTCAACCATGAGGAAAAAACCGTTTTCATTTTGGGATAATACCTCAATTGCCTTTTTGGTCATTTCTTTTAAGGTCAGAGGCCTTTGGCCGGCTTTTTTAGGGCTTTCCTTTGAATAGAGATAGGCGAGCGTTCTTTCGTTGGTAAGTTCCTTAAATGTTTTTACTGAAGTCACAACTTTCATTTTCTTTTGAAGCTGTCCTAAAAGATCCAAATCATCTTCGCGCAAGCTGCTGTCATGGCTTTGCGGTAGAAAATTACCCAATCTTCCGCCAATTAAGACATCAACACTTGCATCTGCAATGTGCCGTGCTATTTCATTATATTTCCATCGGTCATCAACATGTGCTACAAAGCTGGCCGGTGTGGCATGATTAATTCCGGATGTGACAACAAGTCCGGTAGCCTTACCTTTTTCCCCAGCATATTCAATAACTGTTTTTAAAGGTTTTTTTTCTGGTGATAACGCTACAAAATAATTATTTGTTTTTTGGCCAGTTGCCATGGCAGTGGCACCAGCTGCAGAATCTGTTACATACTCATCCGCAGAGTGAGTTGTTAAGAAACCCACTGTTTTAAAACGTGCCAAATTGGGCTGACCGGTAACTGTTTTTAAAGCTGAAATTTGCGATAGACCCATTCCATCACCAATAAAAAGAATGATGTTTTTTGGGGCCTGTTCTTTATTTGAAGTGTTGCAGGAAAAGAAAAACAAGAATAGAATCAGAAGCAGAGGTTTTGTCATTTGAGTAAGCACCTTGTTTGTTAACCTGATGTATAAGTTGGGTATATTTATTGGTTTGGTTGGATTAGTGTTACATTCCTTTTCGCATTCTGGCAACAGGGATACCTAATTGCTCACGGTATTTTGCAACTGTCCTGCGCGCGATAGGAAAGCCTTCAGTTTTAAGCATTGCGGATAATTTGTCGTCACTAAACGGTTTTTTGGAATCTTCTTTATCGACTATTTCCTGGATACGTTTTTTTATTCTTGGGGTGGCAATTTCTTCACCGTCTTCATTTTCAATCCGCTCATTAAAAAAGTATTTTAATTCAAAAACGCCATAATCTGTTTGAACATATTTCCCATTGGAAACCCTGCTGACCGTTGAAATATCCATTTTAATAATTTCAGCAATTTCGCGCATTATCAGGGGTTCAATAAAATCCGGTCCTTTTTCAAAAAATTGAATCTGTTTGCTAACTATGGCTTCCATAACTTTCATCATGGTCATTTTTCTTTGATAGATTGATGTGATAAACCAACGTGCATTCTCAACTTTTTTGCGGATATAACTGCGTGTTTCTGTATCAGTATTCTTTTTATCCAGTAACATATTCTTATATGTATTACTAATTCTCAATGGAGGGATATTCCAATCGTTTAAAGAAACAACAAACTGGCCTTCAACTTTTTCTACTGCAAAATCCGGAGTAATATAATTAGTTTGTGTTTCAAAAAGTTCACGACCCGGTTTTGGATTTAGCTGTTTTATTTCATCAATGGCTTCCTGCAAACGTTCTTTATCCGCATCAAGTATTTGCATCAATTTGTCAAAACGCCTGTTCTTAAAATCTTCAAAATTATCTTTAATAATACTAATAGCCATCGGATCTGGTAGAAGTTGTTCTTCAAGCTGCGCTAAAAGACATTCTCTTAAGTTTCTTGCACCAATTCCGACCGGTTCAAGATGCTGAATATGTTTTAAGACTTTCTCAACAACATCAATATCTATTTCAAAATCTTCAGTTAATTGAATAAAATCCAGATTAGTGTCAAGGTATCCGTCATCGCGAATATTCCAGATTAAATGCTCGCCAATACTATATTCCAACTCTGGTAAACTTAATGTATGGAATTGATCGAGAAGGTGCTGGTGCAGGCTGGATTGACTTACTTCGGGGCGTTCAAATTCTTCAGTATTTTTATCCTTGGGGATTTTTATTTCAAATGTATCTTCATCTTTGAACAAGTTTTCGATGTCTGTATCATCTTGCGCTTCTTTTATCTCTTCCTTATCAAATTCGTCCTTATTTTTTTCCTGCTCATGAAGCTTTAATTCCTCTTCAACCTGTTCAATTTCATCATCATTGGCTTCAATGGTTTCTTCAAGGCTGTCCGGATCATCTTCACCTTCTTCCAAAACCGGATTCTGTTCAAGCTCACTTTTTATTCGTTGCTCCAGGCTAAGCATAGGCAACTGCAAAAGAGTAGATAATAAAATCTGCTGTGGTGTCAGCTTCTGTTCTAGTTTAAGATACTGTCCTAAATAAATCCCACTCATTATTCTTTTTTTATCCTGTAAATCGTAATTATTGTTTTGGCATGATTTATGTAGCAATATTAGAACTTTTTAGAAATGTAGTCAAGCGGAGTTTTACTTAATGTAAAAATAATTGGTTTTAAATCCCGATTGCTAAATAACATTTCTAAAGTTTTCCGAGAAAAATTCATTTTCCTCCATCAGTCCGGTATTTACGCGAATGCAATTTGGTAATCCAAACGCTTTTAACGGGCGGACAATAACGCCTTTTCTTAAAAGTTTATCATTTACTTTGTTAACAATATCTTCATTCTCAAAAATAATGGTCACAAAATTTGCATGTGTTTTTATATATCGAATTCCAAGTTTATCAAACAAATCATAAAAAAACTGAATCCCGTCTAAATTGAGTTTAAGATACTTTTCAAGAAATTGCTGATCTTCCATCGCAGCTAATCCTGCGGCTTGGGCTGGAATGCTTGGTTCAAATGGGAGTTTAACTTTCATTAAATTGCAGATAAGCTGATCATGGGCAAAACCATATCCAATACGGATTCCGGCTAATCCATAAGCTTTGGAGAAAGTCCTTAATGTAATCACATTATCAAGACGGTACTTCATTGAGTCCGGGTAAACCGGGTTTTCATAACAAAATTCAAAATATGCCTCATCCATAATAATCAAAACATTATCCGGTACTTTTTCTTTAAACTCTAAAAATTCACGCACTGTAAAAATTGTTCCGGTTGGATTGTTGGGATTGGCCAGATAGATTATTTTGGTTTTGTCATTAATATTTTCAGCAATAGCATCTAAATCAAATCGATAATCTTTTAAAGGTACCATTCGCAGTTTAATTCCACGAGATTGAGCTAATACTTTGAACCCGATAAATGTGCCTTCTGATGTTAGTGCCTCTTCATCATCCAGCATAAAAGTACGCATAATCAACGACATAATTCCCTCTGAACCATGCCCGGTAATAACGTGATCGACCTTCACATCAAAACGCTTTGCTAAAGCAGAACGCAAATCCAGCGAAGCCGGATTGGGATAGCGGTGCAACGCGGTTAATGAATCTTGCATAGCTTTAACAGCCATTGGGGAAGGGCCCATTGGATTTTCATTGGAGGCCAGTTTTACAATTTTTTTTGGTTTGTATTCTCGTTTTAAATCTTCAATTGATTTGCCTGCTTTATAAGGGACAAGGTCTTTTATATGTTGTGGTACTAACGGCATGTTGTTCTCCATACAAATTATAAATTTCTTAAACGCTCAATAATTCAATCTGAGTGCTATGAACTTTAAAATAGATATAATTGAGATATTAAACTTAAGGGAAAAAATGTTAAAACTGTAGCATTAATTCATTAATATTTTTTAGAGAGGAATATTATTCTAGGCTAAATAGAATCATGCCAACGAACCAGGGCGTTTGCAAATTCTGCGGGTTTTTCAATGGGTAAATAATGGCCTGCCTGTTCAATCAGAAAAGTTGTGGTGTTTGGAATAGCTTTTTCCAGTTTGGTGCCCACTTTTTGCCATGGTTGGTAGTGATCATTTTTAGCCCAAATTAATTGAACAGGTATTGAAAGATTACTAAAGCTGTCTGCAACCTGGCAGCTTTTTTTATTATTCAGGGCTTTTAGGTGCCGGGAAAACTGTCTCCGGCCTTCTTCATTATATAGTTTTTCTGACCAGAATATTTGCTTTATTTTTTCTTTTGAGAGGATATCAGAGTCAAAAAAACCGGCTTTCATTTTGGATATGGTATATGGGTTTGGTACAAGACCTGCTTTTGCGATTGGGGTGTATAGCCCTAATTTGGCAAGGGCTTTAAAAATTTTTACAGGCAATACCGGGAATGATGAAGCCATTGGAGAGTTGCATAGTGTGAGTCTTTTTACAAGTTCGGGATTGGTAACCGCTAAAATCTGGGCAACAGCACCACCAATATCGTGGCCAACTATCCAGACAGCTTTACCAAATTTTTTTTTAATCCATTCTGCTATTAATTCTGCAGAACCTGCTAATGAATAATCACCATCTTTAGGCAAACGTGTTTTTCCATATCCGGCAAGATCAGGCGCATAAACACCAAAATTATCCTTGCTGGTCAATACCATAATTTCACGCCACAATTCTGCGCTGGACGGGATGCCATGTAAAAATATTATTGGGTTGTCAAAGTTTTGATCAATATAAAGATATGAGATTTGGTTGTCACCAATAGCAGTCTTGGCTCTTCGTATTGGGTGAGAAAATTTGTTAATGGGGCGCGTCATCATGCAATTCTATTTAAGACTATGCTTATCTAAAATATTACAACGCAGTACTAACCTCAAATATAAATTCAGAATTAAAATCTTCATCAAAGCCCATTTCCAGACGCGCAACCTCAATGTACGGCAGTCTGAAATGTAAGCCCGCTCCAAAACCAGATATAAAATCGTTGATATCAAACGCTTTTTTTAAAATGCCTTGATTGGGCTGATCTTTTTCTGACCAGGTTATACCGGAATCAAAAAACAAGGCGCCATTTAGTCCAAATTGGAGATTCTGAGTGGAACTTTCCGGCATAAAAGAGGACGGCAGACTAATATGTCTTATTGGTAAAATGGGAAAGCGCATTTCGAAATTGGTTAACAAGGATTGCCGCGAAGGGCCAATTACTTCTGAAAAATGACCACGAACTCTTTCTTTAAATCCAAAGTAAACCTGACGGTAAAGTGGTAAATCACCACTTGTAAGCGATGAATAAATCCGTCCGGCAAAAGTTACTTTTCCAAATGTCTGGTATCTGCGAACATCAAAGATATATTTTGAATAATCAATTTTTGGTTCAAAAAAACCGTTTTTAATATATGAAAAACGTGTATACCAACCTACGGCTGGGTAAGCAATCAGGTCACGATTATCGTATGCTATTGTGAAATTTATTCCTGCAAATGTTTCTTGCCGATTACCGGAAATCATAGAATAACTGAATGCATTTGTCGAATCAGTGGCCCATTTTTTTGGAACAGTTACATCATCGAATGAGAACCCGACATAAGTTGAAAAATGCCGAGACCAGTATCTTCCAAGAACCCAGTTTACTGCAAGATGCTCTTCATCCAGATCCAGAGTTTTATGAAGCGTGCTGTATTTATGGATTATTATATCGCTGGTATAACGGTTTTTTTCACCAATCCAAGGATTGTAATATTCCAATTGAAATCCGGGTCTGTAGCCAAATAAAACTTTGCCAATAAGTTTCTCGTTACGTCCGCGAAAATTTAGGTGGGCAAGACCAAATCCATAAGTGAGCTTATCCCAATCGCGGTCTTCAATTGTAAAAGCAGGAAAAGGGTATAAGTAGAATCGCTCTGTTACGTTGACCAGGAGAGACAAATTGTGCTCATCCGGAATAGGGATAATTTCCACATGGTTAAACAAAAATAAGTTGCTAACCCGTTTCTCGGACAAAACACGTAATGAGTCGCTATAAGAATCACCAGGCTGTAAAAGAATTTCTCTTTTAATTACATCTTCATGTGTATCGTCATTACCTACCACTAAAATCGTTGTAATTTTTTTGTTATTAAAATCCTGGGCAAACAATGAAACAGTAAAACATAGAACTGAAATAATAATTTTCAACAATAACTCCTAAAATCTATTTTAGCGGCCTAAACCAAATGGGATTTGTAAAAGCAAAATGCTCTCCTTTTGGCCCGCTGCTCTGCACTTCGGCACGCATATAAAATTGTGATGTGTTTTCTTTAATATCAAAATCAAAATTTAGTTCGAAAATATCTTTATTGAGCCCTTTTGTCAAATGGACTTCTTCTTGGCCGGAATTTAATTGTCCCTGGTAAATAACAATTTTAGTTAGCCCGCCAAATTCCCGGCTGGATTTTGCTGTGAGTTTTCCGGCTACCGGTTTTAAACTTGACTCCTGGCCCATATTAATGACAGTTTTCTTATCGTCAAAAATTTGAAAATCAACAGCTGGCCCGTTACTGGCCGAGTAATTTCCATTTTTTAGCAATTCAATAATATTGTTAACTGTTTTGCTTGTTTTACCCAAAAACAAATCTGTGCGCCATTTGCCAAAAAGCTGTGTATAGCTTTCGTTGATTTTAACAAAGGGAATTGAAAGATAACGGTTGCGGCCAAAATTGCCATGTCCATCATTGCCGGCAAGCAGAAAACTTTTCTGACCTTTTAAAAGCAAAGTTTTCCAAAAGGAAATGGCATCATCTATTTTATTAGTACCGTGCCCGTTAAAAATTTGTACACCGCAAAGTCTTTCATCGGAGGCATCTTGCTGCGACCAATGCCCACGGTTTAATAAAAACCGATGTACAGAAGGAACCCGGTCGGCTGGATGGGATGCAAAAATTAAACTTTGTTCAGAAGAATTGTTTAGCACATCATCTATTGAAAGTTCGCTGAAATAGCGAAACCATTTCTCGCCGCTATCACCACATCCCGGGAAATATTTTTTATCATTATAAACAAGTAAATGCACCGTTTTATTTTGAGAATTCCGAACACTGACTTCCTCACCGGGAATTATCATTACATTATTATCCTGTTCATTTATGGTTTGAACATTTTTTTGAAAAGAATGCCATTTTTCAAGTTTTGGATCATTTTTTAAAAAATTATCAGGATAATCATCCAGGTCATAAGAATGATCGGTAACGGCATAATAACTCAATCCAAGGGCGTCTGCCATTTCCAAGGTTGCACTAAGCGATGCTCCAAATTCAATCTGATCATCCGTATTGTTGGAATGGCTGTGCATATCTCCGCCAACAAATCCATCTATAACAGGCAAATCAGAATTACTAAAATAAACCGGGAAAGCATCATGCGAAGTTGTGCGGTAGTTGTCATTATAACAATTGAAAATCTTATCTTTAAACTTGTAAGATATTTTAATGTCAATTTTATGAAAACCGGTTTCATATTTTGAAACATCAATTTTTAAAACCTGATCCCAATAATTTGTTGTAATTTTTTTGTTTATTTTACTGATTTGAATTGATTTTTTGTCAACAAATATTTCAACATCAATAAGCTCGCAAGGAAAATGATTGGCATCTTTTATAATAATAAGAATAGGCAGCGAATTATTTTTATTAATTCTGTGAGGCACATCGGCCACAAATTGCGGGTGCCGTTTTTTGAGGTAGCTAAAAAAATATTTAAAGCGGTAAAAAGTAGAGGCATAGCCGATAGAGGGTAACAATAAATTCATATCTATTTCTTTAGCTGTGTTGAGTTGCCGTTCGAGGTCAATTCCCGATAATAAAATATTATCATGTCGCTGTCAGGAAATTCTTCTATTGGCAGGAATGCTCTCCTGAGCATCAAAATAACAATATTCTATTTTTTTGAATTATGTGGCAGCGAAATTATAAACTCACTTCCAATACCAATTTCGGATTTAACTGAAATTGTGCCACTAAGCATTTCAATAATTCGCTTTGTAATTGCCAGGCCAAGTCCCGTTCCTTTTTCTTTTGTTGTAAAAAAAGGTTGAAAAATTTTCTTCAATTCTTCTTTTTCAATTCCCTTGCCACCATCTTTTATTATAAAGCGTATCTTATTTTTTGATTCTTCAATTTTAAGTTGAACGGATTTATCAGCTGCCGCCTCAATTCCATTCTTGATAATATTTAATAATGCTTGTTCCAGCAAATTTTCATCTGTTAAAATGCTGATACCCATTTTATTATTCTCTAAAATGATATTTTCTGATGGGTTTATTCCAACTTTGATTCTGGCTATTAGCGGCTCAAGTAAAAACTCAGTTTTATTAATAACAGGGGTTCGCGCAAAATTCAGGAAACTTTCAATAATATTTGTTAAACGAACTATTTCGCTGGGAATGAACTCAAAAATCTCATCATCCTGTTCGCCATATTTTTTTTTGATTAGTTCATTACTTCCTTCGATAATTCCCAACGGATTTCTTATTTCGTGTGCAACACTGGCAGCCATTGTTCCTAATTGAACCAGGTGTTCATGGTCTTTAATTGTGGCCTGGTATTTAAAAGCACGATCAGTCATCCTAAACAGGATTACGGCAATAATGGTTATTACAAGAAAGTTAATCAAGCTGAAAATAAGTAACTGGTTACGCAGGTTTTGCAAAGTGTCAAAATAGGTGGCCTTGGCTTCAATTTTTAAAATTGCCACAACATGCCCGTCAATATCTGTTACCGGCCCAAATGTGGATAAAAACCATTCACCGGAAATTTGAATCAGTTCTGAAGTTGAGTAAATCCCATCTTTGGCATTATTAAAAAAGATGCTATTTGGCTGACTAATTTCTTTTTGCAGGCCAAGAATTTCCGGAGCAGAAACCAGTATTTCGCCCTGCGTTGAAAGCAGTAATATCGATTGCAGACTGTCCTGATCCCGAATATCTTCTAAAATTTCGTGTATTGAAAAATACTCAAGCGAGTTTGTTTCTCCGGGAATAATCATGTCCAGCAAATCATAATCTATCAACCTGGCCAAAGATTTATTTGTGCTTGTTAAGCGGTTAGAAAGGTTTGATGCAAACTTGTCCTCAACCTGGTTTACATAAATCCACAACAGTAGATTAAGAACAAGGATTAGCAGGACTCCAATCCAGAAAAATATTGTGTAGCGTGTTTTGGAATTATTCACTGTCGTTCCCGGCTTCGAATAATTTTTTCCAGTAATCTACATCCACATTTTCGGGATTACTTTTTTTGTCCTGAATGTGGGTTTTATTTTTTTTGGCCGCGGCAGATTGTTTTAAAAATTGATCCGATTTAATGGCTTTTGCTCCAAGATCCTGAGCAGTAAAAATTATTTCATTATCTGAACTGACAACAAACCAGTTTTCAATATTTTTGGTTTTACGTATAAAATCGCGGATTATATCATCAGCCGTTTGCGGTTTCCTGCTAAAAATCAGTTTAATCCCGGCCATTTGCTGATGAGATTGTCCGGATTGTTCACGTCCATCAAAAACTATAATTTTTTTACCCGGACTTTTAATTTTGCTTAGAACAAAGCGAATGATCTGTTTAATGGCCAAATCGGTTTGCCCTTTTTTTATATTTTGGGCAATGTGATCAATTTTAAAGCCAAGATTGAAACCATCGATTATGTAATTCATCTAATTTTGCGAATTATTTTAAAAATGATTTAGTTAAAGTATTATGTGATGAGAACAAAATTATCCAAATATCGTTTATGAAAAAAGTTGAAAATTTTTAGCGATCAGATTTATTTTAATAAATGAATGGAACAATTTTTCAAAAATGAAAGTAATGAAAACAAATTTATTATTGCTAAAAACTTAAATTGTAAAATTATTCCCCCAAAATTGATGAAGGAGTAAAACATGAAACATCAAAAGAATCCATTTGCCTTAATCGCAGGTTTGATTACAATTGGAATTGTAATTGGCATTGTGATGACGGCTAATTTTAATTCTCATTCAAGTTTAAATGCAAATCCTGTTGATGGTAGTATTTATACAGAAAACAGCATTAAAACTGTTCAGAATAGTCAACCATTAACCGCCGGCAATTTTAACCCAAGCACTCAGTTTGTAAATATTGTTGAGGATGTCAGGCCTTCGATTGTTTCTGTTTATACTGTAAAAATGGTTTCGCAGGGAACCAATCCTTTTTATGAGTTTTTTGGTCGTCCGCGCCAGATGCCTAATGATAAAAACCATCAGCAGCGCCAGGGTGGTATGGGCTCCGGTATTATTATAAGCAAAGAGGGCTACATTTTAACCAATAATCATGTGGTAGATGATACGGATGAGATTAAGATTAAATTGATAGATAACCGTGAGTTTGAGGCTGAAGTTATTGGCCGCGATCCTAAAACAGATATCGCCCTTTTAAAAATTGATGCTGATGACTTACCAATTTCAGTTCTCGGGAATTCTGATAATGTTAAAATAGGCGAATGGGTGATGGCTTTTGGCAGCCCCCTTGATTTAACCTCAACAGTAACAGCAGGCATTGTAAGTGCCATTGGGCGTAATGTGCAAATCCTTGGTGGCGGCGATGCGATTGAAAATTTTATCCAGACAGACGCAGCGATAAATCCCGGAAATAGCGGCGGAGCACTGGTAAACTTAAATGGAGAAGTAATTGGTGTTAATTCCGCAATCGCCACCAGAACTAACTATTACATGGGTTATGGATTTGCTGTTCCAATAAATATCGCAAAGAGTGTTGTGGATGATTTGATGCAATATGGTGAAGTACGCCGTGGTTATCTTGGGGTTTATATCGAGGAGGTGACACCGGTTGTAGCTAAAGGTGTCGGGCTTGATAAACCAATGGGTGTTCTCGTAAACAGCCTTCAGGAAGGACGCGCGGCAGATAAAGCTGGAATCCAATCAGGCGACGTAATTTTAAAAATAAATGGTGAAGAAGTAAATAAACCCAATGAGTTGCAGGCCAAGGTTGGCACTTTTAATCCGGGTGAAGAAATAGAGGTTGAAATTTGGCGTGATGGAAGAAGCCGGAAAATGGATATCGTTCTTCAAAATAAAGATGGTAAGACACAGCTTGCTTCAAATAAAACTCCAAAAAAGGAAGAAAAAGATTTACCTGAATTGGGATTAAATTTACAAGATCTTACTAACCGTCAGCTTGACCAACTGGATTTGGATGGCGGTGTTGTAGTTGCTTCTGTTGACAGGTATAGCTCTGCAGCTGAGGCGGGCATTAGGCCTAATGATGTGATTTATGAAGTAAATAAAAAGAATGTTGAAAATGTAAATGATTTTAATGAGCAAATAGAAGATTATGAAAGCGGTGATGTGGTTAGAATAAAAGTACGCAATAAGCTTGAAAATAACGAAAATTTTGATCGCCTTGTATTTATGGAAATCCCCGATTCTAAAAACTAATATCATACCAACCTTCCGGGTTTGAAAATCTGGAAGGTTTTTTATTTATAAACCTGTCAAAAAAAACGGTGCTTGTCATTATGACAGCACTTCTCTTTCTTCTTAAAATCCTCGTAAGTTGTTGTTTTTTATATTTTTGCCCTAAAGCTATTTTTTGGCACAATGATTGCATATATGCGCGGCAACTAAAAATATAACAGAAAACTAAAAAAATCTTAAAACATTATGAGGAATTTTTAAATGGGAAAAATTATAGGAATTGACCTCGGAACAACCAACTCGGTTGTATCTGTAATGGAGGGTGGGGAACCGGTTGTTATTGCAAATGCAGAAGGAACACGTACGACACCTTCAGTTGTGGCTTTTACAAAAAAAGGTGAGCGATTGGTTGGAGCTCCGGCTAAACGTCAGGCAGTAACAAATCCCCAAAACACGGTTTTTTCAATAAAACGATTTATGGGACGTTTTTACAACGAAGTGAGCACTGAAATGAAAGAGGTGCCATTTAAAGTTGCCAAAGGTAACAACGACGTTGTAATGGTAGATGCTGGCGATAAACAATATTCACCACCTGAAATCTCTGCAATGATCCTGCAAAAAATGAGACAGACAGCAGAAGATTATTTAGGTGAAAAAATATCTGAAGCAGTAATTACTGTTCCGGCATATTTTAATGACGCCCAGAGACAAGCCACAAAAGATGCCGGTAAAATTGCCGGGTTGGATGTAAAAAGAATTATCAACGAACCAACTGCTGCATCTTTGGCTTATGGCCTGGATAAAAAAGAAGATGAAATGATTGCCGTGTTTGACCTTGGCGGCGGTACATTTGATATTTCTGTTCTTGAAATCGGTGACAATGTTGTTGAAGTAAAATCAACAAATGGTGACACACACCTTGGTGGTGATGATTTTGACCAGCGCTTGATTGACTATCTTGCAGAAGAATTTTTAAAAGAAGAAAATGTAGATTTACGTAAAGACCCGATGGCGCTTCAACGCCTTAAAGAGGCTGCAGAAAAAGCAAAAGTAGAATTGTCTTCTTCATCTGAAACAGAAGTAAATCTGCCATTTGTTACTGCGACAGAATCTGGTCCGAAACATTTAAATATATCAATTACCCGTTCTAAATTTGAGCAGATTGTTGATGATCTTATCCAGAGAACGCTGGAGCCATGTAAACAGGCGCTTAAAGATGCGGGAGTAAAGACTAGTGAAATTCAGGAAGTAATTCTTGTTGGTGGTTCTTCTCGTATCCCAAAAGTACAGGAAGTTGTAAAAGAGTTTTTTGGCAAAGAGCCACATAAAGGTGTTAACCCGGATGAAGTCGTTGCTATTGGTGCAGGTATCCAGGGCGGTGTTTTAACCGGTGATGTAAATGACATCCTTTTACTTGATGTTATTCCATTATCACTTGGTATTGAAACTCTTGGAAATGTCAGTACAAAACTGATTGAAGCCAATACTACAATCCCGACAAAAAAATCTCAGATATTTTCAACAGCGGCAGATAACCAGACATCTGTTGAGATTCATATCTTACAAGGTGAACGTGAGATGGCAGTTGATAACCGTTCGCTGGGACGCTTTATTTTGGATGGTATTCCTCCTGCGCAGAGAGGTGTTCCGCAGGTGGAAGTTACTTTTGATGTTGACGCAAATGGTATGTTGCATGTTTCTGCAAAGGACAAAGCGACAAACAAAGAGCAATCTATCAGGATTGAAGCATCAAGTGGTTTGAGTGAGACTGAAATTGAAAAAATGCGTAAAGATGCTACAGCTCATTCTGCTGAAGATAAGCGCAAACGAGAAGAAATTGATACAAAAAACCAGGCTGATTCTGTTGTTTATCAAACTGAAAAACAAATTGCAGATTTTGGTGAAAAGCTGGGCGAAGAAGACAAAGGCAAGATCGAAGCAGCCATTGGCCGCTTAAAAGAAGCGCAAAAAGGTGACAATGTAGATGAGATTAAATCTGCATTGGATGCTGTGAATACAACCTGGAACGAGATTGCCCAGAAAATGTATGCACAAGGCCAGGGACCTGAGCAACCAGGAGCACAGCCAGGTGCTGAGGGACAAGCTGAACAAGAGCCTGAAGCAGCAAAGGATGATTCTGCCGAAGAAGGCAAAGTTGAAGATGCTGACTATGAAGTTGTAGATGATAAAGAAGAAAAAAAGAAGTAAGGTTTTAAAAATACTTACAAATCTAAACCTTCCAGGTTGAAAACCTGGGAGGTTTTTTTATAAAAAAAACATTAAAAATCCTTCCCACCTGACCCCAAGATGTTTTGAATAGGAATAATACAATCCCGGTTGAGTAAAAGTATTTATACTATTCTTTAATTGGAAAGTAAAATATTCCAGGTTTGTATCTCTGTGAATACCTAAAAGCCACAACTCAAGATCCAAATAAGAAGTTAAATATAGATTATAAAATGATGTTTGCCATTCAATAATATTTTCCTGTTCGTAAAATCTAATCTGAGAAAAGAAGGGAAATCTATTGTAATTTGAAAACCCGCTGCCATATGAGTTGACTTTTTCAGGAAATTTATTATCAATGGTTATTATTGGATAGATATACATATTAGAATTTATTGGGATGTCAACCTTTTGCTGAAAGTCCCACCCGGATTGTAAAATATCAATCATAGCATTATATCGAATATTATTCCGGAAATTGTTTTGATAGTTTACTTTTGCATATTTAATCAATGAAGGTTTATAGTTCTCCATACTAAACGATGTGTTGAAATAAGAGTTATTTTTTGTCAACGCATAATAAAAAAATTGTTTTGACTGATCACCCAGAAAGTTTTGTTTTAAAAAAATATATTGATTACTAAAAGTAGCAGAAATATTGGTGTGAGCATTTGGAATCCGCCAAATATCGTCTTTAGATTTTGACATTTTTATGCTCTGGGAGTAGCCAATATTAGAAAAAGGTTTTAAATAAAAACTACCCAGATATTTATCACTTTCTGCTTGATACCCTTGAAGGTTAAATGAAAATCTATTCCAATATCCGCTAACAGATTCATTGTAATAAGTAGTTCCATTTCTATTTCTAAAAGATGTAAAATTGGTTGAAAAATTTTGAAGTTTGGTGTTGATAAAGAATTGGTTAATGTCTGAATTTTGAAACCATAACAAACCCGGATTTATAGTTAGAAAATCATTAACGTAGTTTGCATTAATTTGCTGGAAGTTATCTTCTTTATTTTTTGCATGATTGTAAAAAACATAGTTTTGATTGTTTTGATGTAAACGTATCGAGTGCGATTCTTGATTTTTAAAAAAACTCCTAAAGCGATAATGTAGTCCTCTTTCATCTGAGTTTTTGGCCTGAAAGTTTAAATTTCTCAGTTTAAGACCTTTTTCAGTAAATGTACCATCTTCAATTAACCTGGTCTCCCAGTCTGCTAAAGATATACTTTTATCAAAACGATGGGCAATATCAACAGATGAATATGTCTGGTCAGCAAATGTTTCCTGGATAAGCCCTGTGCTATTAAGTATATGCCTGAAAATCATTGGGTTTCCAAAAATATCACTACTTTTTTTCTGTGCTGCTTCATCAATTGCAGAAATTGTATTTCGAGTGACCTGATTCCTGAATATTTGTTTCTCATTATCAGTCCAATATTTGCTATTTTGAAGTAGCTTTGGCCTGTTTTTTAACCAATATAAAAAGTTGCTTTCATCATGAAATCTATAGACAGGGGTAATTCTATTATGAGTTGGACCTATTTCTATTATTCCGGATCCTTTTAAATTTATATTATATGAACTGTCTTTATCTTGATCCGTTTGAACCAATTGCCGGTTAAACCGGATCAATGGATCGAAATAGCCTTCAATTTTAATTGAATATTTATTCTCATGAGGTTCATAGATATAACCGTACCATGATCCGTCTTTATATTCAATAAACAAGTCTACCGGATATGGACTGGATATTTTGATATCATTGTGATTGAAAAAAGTGAAGTCTTTTAGAAAAATTGTTTTATGGCCATGAAGGTTATCTTGGTAAATAAGAATCCGGGCGTCTGTATGCCATAACTTGTTATCAACTTCAGATTCTTTATTCACCATAACCTGGTTTATTCCAGGCGATTCAAAATCATTTATCTCAAAAAGAGTAGCTTTTTTATTTAAAGCGGTTTGATGTATTTCAATTGGTCTGTCTTTTAGTGATGGATAAAACATGGTAAGAAGCGCACCATTCTTAACATTCATGTGTTCTATCTGAATAGATTTGATTGGTTGGGAGGGAATTGGTGGCGTTTTTAGTCCAAAATTATGTGTAATTAATGGAGGTGAAGGTTTGCTGCTTAAATGAATGATATTTAAATCAGAATTGTCTTTACTAATTTTATATTGATTCTCAAAGACATGTCTAAATTGCCCTTCATAATTTAAATTAAGAGAAAAGTCATGTGATGAGCTGCCATCAAATTCATCAATCATTAAGAAGAAACGCCGATTTATAAAAAATACTTTACGTTCAACCTGTACATGGCTGATTTTATGCTTCATAATGGCTGAAGAGTTTTTCTCAGAATAAAACATATCCATTATTTGGCTTCCGCTGGAATCACCCCAAATAGGATTCTTATACACGCCTAATCCATCAATTAAAATTCCGTTATGCGAGTAGGGGCTTGTGTACCATGTTGATCGGTCAAAATCTCCAATCCATTGTCCATAACCTCCCTCAACAATAAAATCTTCTCCATATGCTGATAATTCAAAACTCAAAGGATCTATATGCTCATGGCGGTCAGAGAACCATCGTTCACGCTCTGCAATAAAACTGCCGAAAATATCGGGATTTATAGATTTGTCCTTGAAAACTGCTTGACCGGATTCAGGATAAAAGGAATCTTTGGGTAAATGATTTGGCAGAAACGAAGCAACCGGACGATAGGTTAGAATCGCTTCTACCATATTACTATAAGCTCTATTACTCTTTGGGGTGGACTGATAATAATAATTCCAGAAAGGTGCTTGCTTTGAACCTGGAATTAGTAAAGGCATAAAGAAATCATTTGGCTGTAAAGCATCATCAATTGCAGTAAAGTGATTATTACCTTTATCATTTGCAATAGTCCAGTTTACAAGCCTTTCTAAACGTGGGTGCTGCATAAAATTAATTGCCAAAATATTCTTTAAGTATAAAGATAATGGAGCTAAATAGGTTAGAACAAAATGTGCATATGATGTCCCTTCTGCATAACCTCCATCTGGCGCAACTCGTCCCAAGGCCCTACTCAGGTTTCTTAATCCGCTGTTCCAGAGTTCAATGCGGTTATACGGAATATAATCTTCGGGGTGGTCATCAAAAATTGCCATTTCAAGAAAAGCGATGGAAATAACTGTTAGATGATTATTTGCCGGTGTATAAAGCAGGGATTCCTGAAGTTGTCCTGTAACAATAAGCATTTTACGACGGATGTCTTCGCGCAATTGACGGTTTAGATCATCATAAACAAGATCAATAGCAGGGCATAATGTGGCTATTGCTTGTGCAGATTCTAAAAACTCACCCCAACCCTCAAATTGGGTACCGCCCTGAAGATTTAAATCTTGTGGTGGCTCTGGAATAGCTTTTAACAAAGATTCAAATTTTCTCAGGTATTCAATATCTCCATCAATTTTATATAGCAGGGCAAGCATTTTTAAGCGATTAGAAAAATAGAAAACCGGCAAACTACTGTTGAGATTATCACGCTGCACTTCACGTTTTAGTTTTAAATACCAGTCACGATACGGCATTGTAAGTATTTTTGACTTTGCATTTTCGATTTCCTGTTGAGAGAAGAACCTGGGCCGCGAATTCATTTGCGGAAGGGTGATATCTAAAATTGGAATTCCATCTTTGGGGATGTATTCATTCCAGCCTGGTTTTTTATAATCTGCTTTTAGAATGCTTTTTAAAAAATCAGCAGGAAGGGATTTTATTTCTTTTTTTAATCTGTTTTCTGAGGCAAGGAGTGAGTCTTTATCAAAATGGCTTACTTGTGCATATAGTTGAAATTGTGAAAAAGAAAAAAGACATAAAGTGAGTAAGCATTTGCGCATAATAAATCTTAATGTGTTTTTCCTGTAACCAAACCGATGGGGAGATAAGCAAATGTTACTCCAATTTGAAAATTATCCCACTCTCCCAGCCCACCATAAAAGCCTGGCTCAAGTGGGCCAATTTTGAAAAACCCTGGGTAAACATTAAATCGAACATTATAAAACCGTGGCCCGGTAATTATTGCGGAAGCCATTAAAGAGTGGTTCCTATCGTAGAAAAAACTAATTGAACCATCAGTGTTCGGAGTTAAAAAACGAGTGTCACTTAACCGGTTCTCGTTCAAACTATTTACAACTGTTCCTGCACCAAACGAAAAATTATCCTGATCAGAGATTGGGATAGTTAAACCGGCAATGCCATAAATGCCCCAATAAACGAATCCTGTCATTGATGTTTCAAAGGGTAAATCAAACTTAGCTATAAACTGTTGCCCGGCATTTTCGATCTCCTGGTTTACGGGATTATAGACGGGTTGTAATGACCAATCGTAAAGCCTTATGGTTTTGCTAAAAAACCTATTAACGGAATCGAAACTGAATAAAAGATATCCTAAAGGATTAAAAATTAAAAGATCTGCAATAGGATCTACATTTGATCCGACATAATGATTATTTTCAATAACTTCATTCATATACTGATAGGCTGTTGCTGTAATAATGGAATAAAGATGTGGATATTTGAACCCATGATAATCAAACCATTCAGTCGTTTTTACATACAACATTCCTGCACCAATAACATGATGTGTATAATTTGGAATGTAGTGTGCTTTTTCCTTGCTTGTACTAATAGGAAAAATTTCTGTTGAGATAAAATTCTTCCACCCAAAACGATTAATGTGTTTTACCGGATCACTGATATTATTCCAAACTGTCCGGATTCCGGTCCCATAATCTAACCTAAAAATGTTTTTGGACTCCCCATTATTTTCGTGACTTCCATTACGCAAAATATCAAGGCTTCCATTTAGAAACATTGTTAAAGGATCAAAACTCAATTCCGAGCCATACTTTATCTCAGGATGATAAAAGTAATAATCCTTTTCCTGGGCAAAACTATTGCATTTGAGAAGTATTAATAACAGGAGTGTAAGTTTAACGGTTTTCATTATATATTAATTTAGTTTATCAGGCAGAATCAATCAAATATGTAATTTGGCATAGCAATTGTAATTATTTGCTTTAAAAATAAAGACGAGGTCAACATGGCAACTGATATAGACAAATTATTTAAAGGTTTTTCCATCAAAGAAATAGAAGATATCCTCTTTAATACAGCCGTTGGCGTAAAGAAAATTAAAAAAAGACGACCGGTTAATCTAATAAATATTCGTGAATATAAAGTAAAAGAACGTGTAACGAACTGAGAAATTTTTTTACATTAAATTCACATCAGAATTGTCATCCAAAAGACTTTATTATTTAAAGAATATGCTTTCTATTCTTTTTTTAATTTCATTATTAAATTTTCCTTCCTATTTTTGCTCATCAATTCTTTTTATAACTCCGTAAAATATATTAAAAAGAGGCAGAATGATGAGGCTGATTTTCCTGTTCACTTTTTTTGTTTCTGTTTCCCTACATGGCCAAAGCTTAAAAAATTTTGATTGGCTTATTGGCGACTGGCACCTTGATACAGGTAGTAAAATAATTGTTGAAAGCTGGAAGAAAGTTAGTGCTAATACATTTGAAGGATCGTCCTATTCAATCTCTAAAGAAAAACAGGATACAACATTTTCTGAGAGTTTACGACTGCTGGAAATGTCCGGCGCTATATTTTACCTGCCTTATGTAAGTCATAATCCTCGCCCCATAGCTTTTAAGCTTATTACAGTAAATCAGGATAGTTTAATTTTTGAAAATAAAGATCATGATTTCCCTACCCGGATTATTTATATCAAAAAAGGGGTGGACAATTTTACCGCGCGCGTGGAAGGAATTAGAAATAAAAAGCAGAGCATGTTTGAATTGCCCTACATAAGAAAAAAGAAAAACTAATGGGCTATACCTTTTTTGATTTTATTGGTAATCTTGGTGTTCTCCTTATAATTTCTACTTATCTATTGCTGCAATTAGGTAAAATTAAAAGTTCATCATTATCATATTCAGGATTAAATGCACTTGGGGCGGCATTTATTATTATTTCATTGCTTCTTCGCTTCAATCTATCAGCTTTTATTGTTGAATTATTTTGGTTGATAATAAGCTTATTTGGCATAATCCGATATTTTAAGTCAAAACAATTAAATTGAATTATCGAAAGAATAGTATAATGGCCAGTAGAAGCAGAGTGGAATTTAAAAACAACTCCGGTGAAACACTTTATGGTCTGTTTGAAGAGCCGGAACAAGCCGTTGGTTATGCCATCTTTGCACATTGTTTTACATGTTCAAAAGATATTGCTGCTGCATCAAGAATAAGCCGGGCTCTTTCCAATAAAGGCATTGCTGTTTTAAGATTTGACTTTACCGGCCTTGGTAACAGCGATGGCGATTTTTCTAATACTAATTTTTCGTCAAATGTTGAGGATCTTGAAAGTGCAGCCAGTTTTATGCGATCAAACTATCAGGCTCCGGGTATTTTAATCGGACATAGTTTGGGAGGAGCAGCTGTACTTGTTGCTGCGATGGAAATTCCTGAAGTGAAGGCTGTTGTAACGATTGGTGCTCCGGCGACTGCTTCCCATGTAAAACATAATTTTGCAGTTCATGAAGCAGATATTCTGGAAAAGGGTTTGGCAGAAGTAACACTTGCCGGAAGAAAATTTACAATCAAAGAACAATTTTTAAAAGATATTGATCAATATGATCGCAGTAACTATTTAGCCAAAATGCGAAAAGCATTACTGGTGATGCATTCGCCTATAGATGAAACAGTATCCATAAATGAAGCCGCTAAAATTTATACCAATGCTAAACACCCTAAAAGTTTTATCTCCCTGGATAAAGCTGATCATTTATTGACCCGAAAAGAAGACTCTGAATATGTGGCCGGTTTAATTTCTGCCTGGGTTGAAAAGTATATTTGAGGTTATCTCATTTTTGGAGATGGTTTAGTTTTTTACAACTGATTTTCGCAGAAATTCACAGATAATTATTTTACAAGTTTAGTCAGTATTAATCTGTGATCATCAGTGGTTAAGATTTGGTTATAAACAAACGTAAACACAATGATAAAAATAATTTTACTACTCCTATTTATTATAAATATTGCACTTCCCCAAAAACCTTCAATTCAATTTAAACATTTGAATGTGGAAGATGGGCTTTCGCAAAGTTCTGTGATGTGTATATTACAGGACCTGGATGGGTTTATGTGGTTTGGGACAGAAGATGGGCTGAACCGCTATGATGGATATAACTTTAAAATTTTTAAAAACGATCCTGCCGATTCCAACACACTTGGGAATAATTTTATTCGCGCCATCTACCAGGATTATAACAGGCAAATCTGGATAGGAACGGGCCGTGGATTGAATAGATATAATCCTGAAAATGGTAATTTTTACAGCTATGACAATATCCAGGCACTAAAAGGGCAATATATAAATACAATTAGCCTTATCAATAAAAACGAGTTGTGCATAACTACCCGCGATAACGGATTTGGTTTTTTTGATATTACAACTGAAACATTTAAAGCACACAATCCTGAAGATTTCCTGGATGAGCCTTTGTCGTCCGGAGTGCGGTCAGCTTACCTGGCGAGTAGTGGTGAGTACTTTTTAGCAACTGCCGGTGGGATTGTTAAGTTTAATCGACAATCCGGAGAATATTTGTTGTTCAAAGTGAGTAATCTGGACAATAGTATAAGCGCTAAACAGATTGTTGAGGATGATACCGGAAACCTTTGGTTTGGGTCTTTTTATGATGGGCTCGTAAAGTTTAACTTAAAAAGCCACGCTATCTCATTTTATAAGAGCCACCCTGATAAAAAGAACTCGATTTCTGACAACCATATTATTTATCTGATGAAGGAAAAAAATAGACTTTGGATAGGAACTGAGTTTGGCGGGGTAAATATTCTCGATCTGAAACAGGAGCGTTTTTACAGCTATGAAAGCAAAGGACTGCCGGGAGATGATATAAGTGGTAATTATATCGAATCAATTTATAGGGACCGCTCTGGGCTAATATGGATTGGAACAAATGCGAGTGGTTTGAATGTCTACGATCCCAAACGAATAAAATTTATCCATTATAAAAACGAACCACTCAATTCTAATTCGCTTAGTGATGACGGTATTTACGCACTTTATGAGGCACCGGACAAAGTCGGACAGGAATTGTGGATTGGAACTGATAAAGCCGGACTGAACCGGCTTGACCGGGCTAATCAGAGATTTACGGTTTATAAACATGATCCGGCAAATAAAAATTCAATCTCAAATAATTCTGTACGGGCCATTTATAAAGACAAGTCCGGCATTTTATGGGTAGGAACTGCCGGAGGTGGAATTAATTTATTTGACCAAAATAATGAAGTTTTCAAACCACTCTCAAATTTGCCTTTGATGAAACAGTTATCTGTGAGAACAATATTGCCTGATCCGATTTCTGGTGAACAGGCAATGTGGATTGGAACAGCAGCTGATGGGTTAATAGAATATCATACATCGACAGGCAGGATTGTTAACTATTTGTCTTTACCGGATCAAAAAAATGGTCTTAACAGCAACGATATCCGTGCCTTCTATGCGGATAAAAAAGGGATTATCTGGTTAGGAACTTTTAGTGGTGGTTTAAACAGATTAGATCCCAAAACAGAAGTCTTTAAAGGCTATCCTGCAGATGCAGCAAACCCAAACAGCATCACCAATAATATTGTCTTGTCTATTTATGACGATCCCACAACCGATGACCAGGTTTTATGGCTTGGAACGGCGGGTGGCATAAATCGTTTTGATGTTAAGACGGAAACATTTACCCATATTACTGAAAATGAAGGTCTGCCAAATAATGTGGTTTATTCCGTTATGGGAGATGCAAACGGTGATTTGTGGATTAGTACAAATAAAGGTGTAACGCGTTATAATCCAAAGGATTCTACATTCCGAAATTATAGCATTAGCGATGGCCTGCAAAATGAGGAATTTAATGCCGGCGCTTATTTTAAAAGCAAAAGCGGGGAAATGTTTTTAGGCGGCATCGGAGGGTTTAATATTTTTCATCCTGACAGCCTGACTGATAATATGGAACCGGCTACGATTAAAATAACCAGTTTCAAAAAATTTGACAAAGAAGTTAAGTTGGAGCGAAATATTGAATCGATCCGGCAAATAAATCTTGCTTATAATGAGGATTTTTTCGCATTTGAATTTGTAAGCCTGGATTATGGTGCGCCTGAAAAAAATCAATATGCCTATAAAATGGAAGGTTTCGACAAAGATTGGATTTACTGTGGTACAAGGCGTTATGCCAGTTACACAAATCTTGATCCGGGAGATTATATTTTTCGGGTTAAAGGTACAAACAGTGATGGCTTTTGGAATGAAAAAGGCACATCGATTGAGATTTCAATTGAACCTCCGCCATGGCTAACCTGGTGGGCGTATATTATTTACCTTTTAGGATTGGTGTTACTGGCGCTTGGAGTGCGCTGGATTATTTTAAATTGGAAAAGCTTGCTGGCAATTCGCAAAAGAAAAATATCGCATTACAAATTAGTAGAACGCGTTGGTGAAGGGGGCATGGGAACAGTTTTCCGGGCTGTGGATGTTAACACCAATAAAATTGTAGCACTCAAAGTTCTTAAAGCGGAAATGTTAAAAGAGGAATCCAACAAAAAAAGGTTCCGCCATGAAGGGCATTTATTGACATCTCTGCGCAACGAAAATATTGTAAAGACCCACGAGATTGGTGAATCTGGAAATATTGGTTTTATTGCCATGGAGTTTTTAACCGGCGGTACTCTTGAAGAATATCTTGAAGCAAATAAGCCCCTTTCGTTGGAAGAAATAAAACGAATTTCTTTGCAGATTTGCAACGGGTTGATCGAAATCCATTCACAGAAAATATATCACCGTGATATTAAGACGGCCAATATTATGCTCGATGCTGACAAAAATATCCGCATTATGGATTTTGGTCTGTCGAAATCGCCAATTGTTACAACCATGACAAATCTCGGAACTGTGATGGGCACGCTGGGTTATGTTGCGCCGGAGCAGGTTACCGGTGTAAATGTTGATCATCGTACAGATATATTCTCGTTTGGTGTTTTAATTTATTATATGCTGACCTTAAAACATCCTTTTAACGGTGAAAATGAAATGGCCATGATCCATTCCATTTTTAATACGGAGCCTGAGCCGCCTTCAACTTTTAGGGAGGATGTTTCATCGGGATATGATCAGATCGTGAAAAAATGCCTGGAGAAAGATCCTTTACTTCGCTATGAAAATGCAGAAGACATTAAGGATGATTTATTGAAGATTTGAAATTTTGGAATACCGCTAAGACGCAAAAAATAAAATACATATTTTAGGATTTGTAAAATAGTTTAAACTTAGTGTCTTCGCGCCTTCGCAGTTTTTGAATTTAAATACAATAAGGTTATGAAATCAGAATTACTTTGGGGACTTGATCTCGGCGGGACAAAAATAGAATCGGTGGTGCTGGACAAATCCAGTAAAAAAGTATTGGCCAGAGAACGCATTCCTACGGAGGCCGCAAAAGGTTATCATCATATTTTAAATCAAATCACAAAACTTGTTGAGCTGACTTCAAAAAAAATAAATAGTACTCCCCAAACAATTGGAATCGGAATGCCCGGCGCGCTGGATTCTCAAAATAAAATGGTCAAGAACAGCAACACAGTTTGTCTAAACAATCAACCTTTAAAAAATGATCTTGAAAAAATGCTGGGGTTTCCCATTGTGATGGCAAATGATGCAAATTGTTTTGCCCTTGCAGAAACAAAAATGGGTATTGTGCCACAAATATATCCGGAAGCGCAAGTCGTTTTTGGAGTGATAATCGGAACAGGCGTTAGCGGCGGCATTGTTGTAAACGGCAAAATTATTAATGGCCGCCATGGAATAGCGGGCGAGTGGGGACATAATTTTCTGGATGAAAGCAGCGGCCCTTGCTATTGTGGACAATTTGGTTGTGTGGAAAATATTATATCAGGTCCGGCGTTGGAAAAATTTTATTATGATCTTTCAGGAAAGAAAAAATATCTTCCAGAAATTGTGAAATTGATTAAAAAAGATGATAAAGCTACACAAACCATAAATCGCTTAAACGAGATGTTTGGCAAAGGCGTGGCAGCAGTTATTAATATTTTGGACCCGGATGTAATTATAATTGGCGGCGGTGTTGGAAATATCGATTCGCTTTATGACGAAGGAAGGGATCATATAAAAAAATATCTGTTTAATGACTGCCTCGATACACTAATTGTAAAGCCCAAACTTGGCGATAGCGCGGGTGTTTTTGGTGCAGCAATGCTTGCGGATTGAACAATCTCTTTTTGATTCTGGATACTAATTCGATATGAGAGAACCAACTAAATGAACAATGTTTCTGTTGTAATTCCAAGTTTGAACGAGGAAGAATTTATTGAAAGATGTTTGGACGCAGTATCAAGACAAACCCTCGGATTAGTTAAAGAAATTATTGTGGCAGATAATAATTCAACAGATACTACTCGGGAGATTTGTAGGAAAAAAGATGTCATCCTGGTAAATGGAGGGCTACCTGCCGTTGGAAGAAACCGGGGAGCAGAAGAGGCAAGTGGTGAATACATATTGTTCCTCGATGCTGACACAATAATCCCTGAAAATTTTTTACAATCATCGCTAACTTTGTTTGAAGCAAAATCACTTGACGTAGCCTCTTTTTTCTTTACACCTCAACCTTTGTCCAATTGGTTTAATGTTGTTTTTGGGACATACAATTACTTAGCTTATTTAGCCTCCGTTTTACAAGGCCCATTTTTCCTAACATCAGGTTGCTGCATTTTGACTAAAAGATCTTGCCATATAAATGTGGATGGTTTTGATGAAAATATTGTTGTGTTGGAAGAGTATGATTATATAAAAAAGATTAAGAAAAACGGAAATTTCCGCGTACTGCCAGTTGCGGTAAAAACATCAACTCGTAGGTTTACAAAAACAAATAAGTGGTCAAGTGTTTTGGCTCTATTTAAATGTTATTTTAAATGGGTTTTTAAAAGAAAAATCGTGGATGATAAATATGGCTACTGGAAACAATGAACCAATAATATTAACATTTGATGATGGGCCACATCCACAATGGACTCCCAAATTATTAAACATCTTATCTGCCCATAATATAAAAGCTATATTTTTTATGATTGGCTCAAATGCAGCGAAAAACGGTGGTATCGTAAAAGATGTAATAGCGGAAGGGCATAGAATTGGTAACCATACATGGTCTCATAAACCTTTGCTTGCACTAAGCAAAAAAAGCATATTTGAAGAAATAAACAAAACGCACCAGTTTTTTCTCGACTGCTTTTCATACAAAATTAGTTGCTTTCGACCTCCATGGGGGATTATTCGAAAAAGTCATCTTGAACTTATTGAAAGTAGATTTAATTACGAATCAGTTTTTTGGGATGTTGACTCAAGAGATTATTTTTTACCATTTCCAATAAGGGACAAAAAAAAACTTAAAACAAAAACTATTTATTTATTTCATGATGGGATAAAATTCAGCCCAGTTTTCAGTAGAGAGCACACCTTGTTATCGGTGGAAAGGTTGATTAAAATCCATACCTGTAAATAAAAACTTGTAAAAAAAAAGTATGAATGAAATAAAGTCCACTTTCTCAATAACTATATGTCCAAAGTTACATTTTGATTTTGAGGCCACTGTTACAACCCATGGATGGCTTTCTCTTGCGCCATTTATTTGGAATGCTGAAAATGCGATTCTTTCAAGAGTTGAACAGCTTAATGATGGAAAGCTTGTGCGGCTAAATATTTCTGCAACTGGCTCAACTGAAAATCCTACACTCTCAATTGAAATTCATTCAACTTCTATAATAAATGAAGGCAACAAGCAGGAAGTGGCCAAGCTTGTAACCCATATTCTACGGCTTGACGAAGATTTTGAAGAATTCTATCAATTATGCACCCAGCAAAATGGAACTTGGAATGACATCAAGAAAGGCAAAGGGCGTTTGCTTCGTTCGCCAACAGTTTTTGAGGATTTAGTAAAAACAATATGTACAACTAATATTCAATGGGGTGGTACAAAACGCATGGCGCAGGAACTTGTTGATAAATATGGGCAATCGTTTGCTGAAAACCCAACATTAAAATCATTTCCTAAAGCTGAAGATATCGTGTCTGATTCCTTTGAGGAATTTACACAAAAAGTAAACCTTGGTTACCGTGCAGATTATATTTATCAATTAGCAAAAAACGTTTCTGCCGGAACAATTAATCCTGAAGATTTTCTTGATCAGCAACTTTCTACAATCGAGCTAAAAAAGAAATTACTGGCCATTAAAGGAATCGGCAATTATGCTTCTGCTACCATGTTAATGCTGCTTGGCAGATATGATGAGTTACCTATTGACAGTGTTTTTAAGGATTTTGTATCTGGAAAATATTTTAATGGCAAGAAGTATTCTGAAAAGAAAGCCCGGAATATTTATAAGAAATGGGGCAGATGGCAATATTTAGCATACTGGTTTGATATGGAGAAAAGCTAAGTGATAAAGAATTGACATTTGCCTGAATTTGTGAACATATAAATTATTCTTTCTGAAAGGTTTTTTCAAATGCGCTATATGGGTGGCACCCAATGATGGCCTTTTTTCCCCACATAAAACCCGGTAAAGTTTTTATTCCTAATTGCAAAGCGTTATAGCGCCGCTTCTCTAATCTTAGTTTATAATTTAAATTCTCAAACGCTGAGGTTGCAGAACTTCCATCCATTCCACATGCTGTAACAATTTGGCTTAAGATTAAGTCATCTTCTATGTTGACATTTTCCTGCCAGTAAGCTTTATATGCGAGGTTACGAAATTCTTCAAGTTTATCTTGTTCGCGGGCATATTCCGCTACAAGAAGGAGCTTATGAGTATTATAAACAAAGTCAGGGATCTTTAGGCGATCCATCCCAAAATCTGCTGCAAACTTTTGAACGTAATGCCGAAAATCTGAATAGCGCGCATCATTAATCAATACCCCGCCGATAGATGTTTCAGGATGCAGCTCCATACCAAGCCATAGGAAAGAGACAGATTTTTTTATAGCAAGTTGCTTCATTACTGTCTGCTCGGCGATATAACAGAACGGGCAAATTACATCAGAAAAAAGACGAATTGTTAAAGACATAATCTCACTTTTTTTAAGAATACTTCTATTTTTAACAAAGTGTAAATAAAGCGATTTTTATTATTATCACAAATTAATTAAGAGTTTATAGTATTATTTAAGTAGAAAGCCATTGTTTTAGCCCTTAAATATTTGAAAATAATTATTATTCTTTTAGATTATATCATCTATGAGGCATATATTCTTCCTTTTTTTTATAACAATATTATCCCCGCTATTTGCATCCATTCAGGGTGATTCTTTGTATTTTTCGCCGCACATCCCCTTTGAAAATAGTGAATTTGCTTTTAGCATTTCTCCTCTTAGTGAAAAATCAATTTGGTATGGTACCAATCTGGGTGTTTTTCATTTTGATGGGGATTCTACAAAAAAACACTTAGACAAATCTGTTTTTGCAAAAAAAAATTTGGAGATGCTCAATGTTGTTGCACTTAACGACAGCAATGTTTGGGCAGTTGCCATTGAACCTGAAAACTGGGAAAAACGCATGTTTTTCTACAATGGGGAAAAGTGGCAAAGACAAGCCTTCCCGCAATATGATGATGATCCAACGGATGATCTTGCTATATTCCGGCTGGATATTGTTGAAGACCAAAATGAAATTATTGGTTATGTTGCAGGCCAGGGAGGTCTTATTTATGTGTATAAAAACCAATCTTGGGAAATAGTTGAACCGTTTGCCAAAAATACTTTCCGGGCCTTGCATATTCAAAATAAAAACAGTGTCTGGATTGGTGGATCAGCAGGAGCTATTTATCATTTTAATGGACAAAGCTGGCTAAAATCGCAAACAAAAAATGTTGATTCGACCAATTATATTCTGGATATAGATTTCATTTCAGATGCAAATGGCTGGGCAGTGGGCTCTAAGGAAATATGGCATTTTGATGGCTTAAGCTGGTCAACCGTCGACAAACCAAAATCTTCTTATTTACGCGATGTCGAAATGATTTCCGGTTCTGAAGGCTGGGCAATGAGCCATGATGGGGAAGTACTTTACTATGATGGAATTGATTGGGCTTTATATGATAAAATTGCCAGTACAATTCATTCAACGCAAATTGGGCTTAAATGGACGGGTAATGAATTTGGCCAAAAGATTTTTATTGCCGGAACTCAGGGCATCTATTTAAGCAATTATGGAAACCTGCCAACATTTCGCGATATAACAGAATTCGCAAATATTCATAAAACTAAAGGAACCCCAATTGTTGCGGATTTTGATCAAAATGCAACTTTGGATTTACTTGTATCAGGCTTTATGGATGAGCCGCTTCGTTTATATTCAAACACAGGCGATGGATTTTTTTCTGAAGTAACTGAGAAGTTAGACCAGGATTTAACTTTTAATACAAAATCAATTCAGGTGGCTGATTTAGATAATAACGGCCTTCCGGATATTTATCTTTCACGAAGTCCTCAAAGTGATATTTGGTTTCAAAACAAAGGAAACTGGCAATTTGAAGAACGGAAATCTCCTATTTCATCCTCTCAAAAATCTGTACGAAGTAAAGTCTTTTTTGCCGATTTTGATAATTCGGGCAGTCTTGATCTTTTGCATCTAAAATCATACCAAATGGGTCATGACAGTGTAATGGTGATTTACATAAATGATGGTGTTGCAAATTTTAAAGAAGCAGTTCGCTTTGGCAAAAGTGATTCGAAATCATCTGCAACAGGTTGGATTTTTTTAAGGGATTTTAATAACGATGGTTTGATTGATATTTACAAAGTAAACCTTGCTGAGCGTTTTCAACTTTATATTAACCGGGATAATTTGGTTTTTGAAGAAGTCGCTGCCATTTCCGGACTGGATGCATTGGACTTATCACGTGCTCCTTATGTTTCCGGTGTGGACGCTGCAGATTTAAATAATGATGGAATTTTGGATATTTCTATAGTTGAGCGACATGGAAAAACAGGGATATTTCTGAGTGATAGTACATTGAATTACTCTTTATCTTACACTTTTAACAATAACTTTGTTGATATTAAAGCCGCTGCATTTGCCGATTTTGACTGTGATGGATTAGAAGATTTTTATTTTTATGATCGGCTTTATCTTAATAATGGGAACCATCTTGTAGAAAGCCCGCCGGCAATCGGCTATTTACCAATTGGAAATCCATATGCAGTTGATATTGATTTGGATAGTGATCCTGACTTGTTATTACGGGGAACGGAAAAACTTTCGGTTTATAAAAATACATTCAACCCCACAAATAGTTTGCAGGTTACTTTAAAAGGTGTTCGGTCAAACTCTTTTGCAATTGGGACTCAGTTAAAACTATGGCGTGTTAATAATGAAAAAAGCACACTGCAAAATTATAAGCAGGTTTATGATTCAAACCCTCTAAACTTCTATTTGGATAAAACGAACGAGTATAATCTAGAAGTTATTTTTCCATCAGGCATAAGACGATTGTTTAATAATGTAAAATCAGGTCCGCTGCAAATAAATGAATTTCCATTTTTTTTCAATGCTTTCTGGGATTTTTATTATTCATTCAAACGGAGCTTACAGCTTACATCAGTTAAGAATGAATTATTAAAACTTTTGATGCTGGTAATTATGTCGGTTCTGTTCTTCCTGTTAATTCGCAATACAAAAGCAGTAAAATACTTGAATCATGCATATTCACTTTTTCTATTTGTTTTTGCTTATCTGGTTTTGATGCATGTTTCAGTTCGCGAAAGTTTTTTTGTCTCATTTCTTACTCCGGTAATGGGCATTTTCATTTTACAGGTTCTTCTCTTTTATTTTATTCGTCAGCGGTTGAGCCACCTGGAAGTTAACTATGTTTCACATTTTCGTTTGCAGCAGCCTATTGGTATGGGCGGAATGGGCATGGTTTATAAAGCCTTTGATGTCCATTCAAAAAAAATTATGGCTGTTAAAATTATAAATAAGCTTATTTCTGAAGATGATAATAATCGTGGACGATTGCTGGCTGAAGGCCAGATAATGACACAACTTAGTCATCCAAATATTGTAAAAGTCCAGGAGATGGGTAAGACCGAAAATAAAGATTTTATCGTGATGGAATATTTGGAAAATGGCACTTTAAAAAATTTTATAAATGAGCACAAGCCAATTGCTGAGCAGGAGATTGTTCGAATTGTTAAACAGGTTATTGATGGGCTTCAGGCAATTCATGATTCAAATATTGTACATCGTGATTTAACCAGTTTTAACATTATGCTTGATGGTTCAAAAAATATGCGTATTATGGATTTTGGGCTTTCTAAATCACCTTTGATTACGTCAATGACAACATTGGGGACAGCTGTTGGAACCTTGGGTTATACCGCACCAGAACAAATTACCGGCGGCAAGGTTGACCAACGATCTGATATTTTTTCCCTCGGAGTGATTATTTACGAGCTGCTTACATCTAAGCTGCCATTTACGGGAGAAAATGAAATGGCTCTTATCCATTCAATTTTTAATGTAACGCCACAAGTGCCATCTAAATTACGTGCGGATATACATCCATTCTGGGATAGAATTGTTTCTAAATGTATGATCAAGGATATCAATGAACGGCCTGAAAGTGTTGTGGAAATCGGTCATGAATTGGATGCTGTTTTTACGGAAATCGATTCTTGATACTCGACAAACTATCCCATCTAATATTTTAAATATTTTTACAAGACAAGCCTACCGGTAAACTAAATCAAGAAAAAATTTGCGTAACCGATTTGTTACACTTATATTTGTAACCGATTGGTAACATATTGGTTTTAATATGAGAAGAGATGTATTCCAGGCAATAGCAGATCCAACACGCAGGGAAATAATTAATCTGGTAGCTGATAAGCCATTAAACCTTAATACTGTGGCGCAACAATTTAGCATCAGCCGTCCGGCCATTTCCAAGCATATAAAAATTCTTGTAGAATGCGGATTAATAGAAATAAATCAACTTGGAAGAGAACGATTTTGCAAAGCCCGGACGGAACAATTAGCACAAGTCTCGGATTGGATTGAAAACTTCAGGCACCTATGGGAAGCGAGATTGGACTCTTTTGAAGAATACCTGACACAAATACAAAACAAAGGCAATGATGATGGAAAACAGCGTAATGAATAAAAGAATTCTCACACTTGTGCGTAATTTCAGTGCCCCCAGAAAACTTGTTTGGGAAGCATGGACCCAATCAGAACATATTGCCAAATGGTGGGGTCCAATGGGTATGAAAACCAGGGTAGTGGATTTGGATTTCAAAGAAGGGGGTAACTGGAAATATATTATGACCGCACCAAATGGATCTGAATTTCCTGCACATGGTGTTTTTACAGAAATAATTGAGTTAGAAAAAATTGTTTCCTCTGCAGATTTTGAACCGGTTACACACGGGGTAATAATAACAGCGCTTTTTGAGGATTTGGATGATAAAACTAAACTCACATTTAGTGTCACACATCCAACGGAAGAGTATTGTTCCAAGCAGGAGAAAATGGGTGTAATGAACGGTTGGGGAGCAAATTTTGATGGGTTAGAAAACTATCTCAGCCAACTACCTTAAAATGAAATTAACCGCTTTGACTAAAACAAAAACTATATTGGAGGATATAATATGTCTAATTTTATGATTGCATATTACGGAGGAAAACAGCCTGCCTCAAAAGAAGAGGGCATGGCTCAAATGGAAAAATGGAAAGCCTGGATTGGGAGTCTTGGAGCGGTAATAGTTAATCCCGGAACACCATTACCAGCTTCAAAAATTGTTACATCAAGCAGTGTTTCGGATGATAATGATCCCAATGCGATGAAAGGTTTTGCTGTTGTGAAAGCAGATAGTTTAGATGCGGCTGTTGAAATTGCCAAGACTGATCCGTTTTTAGAAAATGGCGGAACAATACGTGTTTCTCAGATGATGGAGATGTAGATTATCATGGTGCCGGGTAACCTCCGGCACTGATTTTTGGAAATTAGTTATAAATGAAAGAGAAATTAAAATGTCTAAAATTGAATTTTCAGATCAGGAAAAAGAAGTAATTATTAAAAAGGTGCAAACTTATTTTACAGATGAGTTGGATCAGGAAATTGGCCGTTTTGATGCTGAATTTCTTCTCGACTTTTTTGCTAAAGAACTTGGTTCCTTTTTTTATAATCGTGGATTATACGATGCCCAATCAATTTTAAAAGACAAGCTGGAAAACATAAATGACGCCATCTATGAGTTGGAAAAACCTACTGATTTTATCCGCTAGATATATTTCCGCACTCCTCGTATCGCTGCTATAATTGACGTTATCGTTAATTAATAACCTTAAATTTTCAAGTTTAAAGTCCGGGCAATATTTAAACACAATATAATTATGGAAGAGTAATATATTTTTAAATATTAAGCAGCAATAATAAAGGCTGCAAAATAAGTAATATCGGAAAATATTGTTGAAATAAAACGGATACTCAAAACACTTTAAATGTGTATATTACACCAGTTTTAAATTGATTTACTACAATAATGTGGAATAAAAAAGAGGCTTTTAAACTCATGAAGAATCTTACACAAAAACTCGACTGGTTGGAATATAAATTTGAAGAAATAATTAAGAAGTCACTGGAATTTGAGCAGCTTTACCAAGATGATATTACCAATGTTCATCCAGACTATAAAGCAAGCGCCATAAATTTGGTTCATTATCTGGCATTTCGGAGTTTTGATATTGCTTCATTGCAGGCAGAACTTCGCGAATTGAGCCTGCCAAGTTTATCAAATATAGAACCCCATGTTATGAAAAGCCTTTTATCGATTAAAAAGATAATAGAAAAACTAAATGATAAAGAAACAGGTACAACTAAAAAGGGCTATGTCACCATAAAAAAATCCAGAAAGATTATTAATAAAAACACAAAACAATTGTTAGGAAATAAATCTAGAAAAAGGCGCACAAGGATAATGGTTACATTGCCAAATACGGCTGCGGAAGATTACGGCTTTGTACACAGGTTATTGAAATCAGGAATGAATTGTGCGCGGATAAACTGCGCCCATGATGACACGGAAGCCTGGAAAAAAATGATAGACAATGTGAGGGAGGCAAGCGAAAGCCTAAACAAAAGCTGCAAAATAATGATGGATTTGGGTGGTCCAAAATTACGAACGGGTCAAATGACTCCCGGTGCAGAGGTTGTTCACTTAAAACCTGAACGTGATGAGCTTGGAAAGGCAATTACCCCATCAAAAATATGGATAGCGCCACCAGATGTGCTGCCTCCTGATGATTCTGCAGATGCCATTTTGCCTGTAGATGAAATCTTTTTTAAAAAAATAAAGCGTGGGAATACAATTTCGTTTGTCGATTCCAGAGATAAAAAATGTAAAATAACAATTGAAAAAAAACAGGGAAAAGGCAAATGGGGTTCTTGTTCTGATTCTGCTTATGTCCAGTCAGGTGCAGAACTGGCATTAGTTAAGAATAAGGGCGACAAAGAAAAGATAAGGGTTGGAGAACTATTACCTTTGGAAAAATTTATTTCACTTAAAACCAACGATCATCTGATCCTTACAAGTGAGCCGGATGCCGGCGAAGATGCCAAATATGATGATGCCGGCAATATTATTCAAAAGGCCCATGTTAGCTGTACTTTGCCGGAAATATTTAACGACCTTTGCATCGGGGAACCGATATTTTTTGATGATGGAAAAATTGAAGGCATTATTGAAAGTATAAATGAAAAAGATCTGGATATTAAAATCACTTATGCAAAAGATAATGGCAGTAAGCTGAAAGCTGATAAAGGAATTAATTTACCGAAGAGCGATATTAAAACCAGTGGATTGACAAAAAAAGATATAACGGATATGGAGTTCGTGTTAGAACATTCTGATTCTGTAAACTTTTCGTTTGTAAATGATGAAAATGATGTTGAGCAGCTTCATAATCTTTTCGAGGAAAAACAAAAATCAGTTGGCGTGATCCTTAAAATTGAAACCGAAAAAGGCTTCAAAAATCTCCCGCGTATTTTACTGAGGGCAATGAAAAATTATCCGATTGGTGTAATGATTGCGCGAGGTGATTTAGCCATCGAAACAGGTTGGAAGAATTTTGCCAGTATCCAGGAAGAAATAATGCGCATTTGTGAAGCAGCACATATTCCCGATATTTGGGCAACTCAGGTTTTGGAAAACCTGGCTAAAAAAGGCGTTCCTACAAGATCAGAAATTACCGATTCTGCTTTAGCGCAAAGGGCCGAATGCGTAATGCTTAATAAAGGATATTACATTACCAAAGCAATTAAAATGCTGGATAAAATATTGCGCAGGATGCAGTATTTTCAGAAGAAAAAAGAAATAATGCTTCCGAAATTAGCAGGGGCAGATAAACTTGTTTTATCTCATGAAATTTATGATATCAATTGAGACGTTATAGGATAGGAGATTGATATCATCTTAAAGGAGTATTTATATTGTGGTTATTAAAAGGATTCTTAAAATGGTTAGTTTGTTTATCATAGGAATAGTTGTTTTCCTGATATTGAGTGTGACGCTTTTCCTAAATTTTTATCCTACACTTGGTGGATCGCAATCGGCAGAACGTAAAGAGTTATTTGAGCAGTCTGGTCATTATAAAGATGGTATTTTTGTAAACCAGATTAAAACGACAATGGATATGAATTTCAGTAAAGGTATGTCTATCTTAAAAGATTATATAAACGGGATTCCCAATCAATCACCTAAAAATCCAGTACCGGTTTTGCCTTTGGATTCAATGACGATTGTTTCAAAAAAGGATTCAATCCCGCGAGTAACCTGGTTTGGCCATTCAGCTTTTTTGCTGGAAATTAATGGTAAAAATATTTTGCTGGATCCGATGTTTGGGGAAGCAGCAGCTCCTCATTCATGGCTTGGACCAAGCCGCTTTAGTGATGGTTTACCAATTGAAATAGAAAAACTTCCTAAAATCGACGCTGTAGTTTTTTCACATGATCATTATGATCATTTGGATTATGATTCCATCATCAAATTAAAAAATAAAGTTGATCATTTTTATACGCCTTTAGGAGTTGGAGCCCATCTTTTGGCCTGGGGAGTTGAAGAATCCAAAATAAGCGAACTTAATTGGTGGGATGAAGTTTTTGTTGATGATCTTCATTTTATCTGTGCTCCTGCAAGGCATTTTTCAGGTCGTGGTCTACTTGATCGTTCGACAACTATGTGGGCTTCATGGATTATCAAATCAAAAACATATTCGATTTATTTTAGTGGTGACAGCGGTTATGGACCACATTTTAAAGAGATCGGTGAAAAGCACGGCCCTTTCGATTTCGCCATGATGGAATGTGGGCAGTATGATAAGCGTTGGGAAAATATACACATGCTTCCGGAACAAACAGCACAGGCTGCATTAGAGTTAAACACAAAATTGATGATGCCAATTCACTGGGGATCATTTGTACTTGCCTTGCACAGTTGGACCGATCCGGTAGAACGGGTAACTAAAAAAGCACAAGAGCTTGGTGTTGAAGTTATTACACCCAAAATTGGTGAGCAGTTTAACCTTAATGAAACGAAAATAGAAGACAATAATTGGTGGGTAAAATGGCATTAGAAAATAGCATCGCATCAAAATAAAGAAATGGTTCGACTACGCTCACCATGAAGAACATAAGCTTCATCTCGAGCGAAGATAAGAGATTTCTTTTTTGATTATTTTAAATATTATCCGCAGCTCTCTAGTGAGAAAAATATGAATAACAAAATAAGAGCAATAATAACTGGCGTAACAGGCATGGTGGGTGAGGGCGTTTTACACGAGTGCCTGAATCATCCTTTGGTAGAATCGGTTTTGGTTATTAACCGCCGGCCATGTGGAGTGCAACATGATAAGGTAACAGAAATTATTCATGAGGATTTTCATAACCTGACAGAAATAAAACATCAGCTGTCGGGGTATAATGCCTGCTATTTCTGTATGGGCGTTTCATCAATCGGGATGAAAGAACCAGAATACACTCGTATTACCTACAATTTAACAATGCATGTCGCGGAAACGTTACATGAGCTTAATCCAGAAATGACATTTACCTATGTTTCCGGGGACGGAACGTCCGGCGATGAAAATGGAAAAACAATGTGGAACCGTGTAAAAAGTAAAACTGAAAATGAGTTATTGAAGTTGTTCAAAAATGCTTATATGTTCCGCCCGGGTTATATTCAGCCAACTAAAGGCTTAAAAAATGCTTACAGGATTTATTCATTCACGGCACCATTTTATCCAATTTTAAAAACAGTGTTCACAGGATTTGTTTGCACTTTGCAGGATTTAGGCTTGGCCATGATTGATGTGACCTTAAATGGCTATGGAAAACGTATTTTTGAAAACAGAGATATAACAAAAGTGGCAAATACTTATGAGAGGTAATCCAATAATTTCATTATTAATTTTTAGTATAATTATTTTGGCCATTGATTTCTATGTTTTTTGGGGTATCAGAAAAATAACACGTGATTATAGAGCATTGGTTAAGAAAATTGTAACTATTGCCTTTTGGTTTGTACCTGTGTTCAGTATAAGCGGCCTGGTCATGATTTTTCTTTTCCGTGAAAGCATTTCGCCTGCAAAAACAATGACTTGGTTCTATTATGTAAGTGGGCCCTTCATCCTTTTTTATGTGCCAAAACTTATTTTTATTTTATTCAATTTGGTTGACGATATTTATTTTCTAATTCGCAAATTAGTGACACAGGTTCAAACAAAATCAAACGCTGAAAAGAGAACGATTACCCGCAGAAAATTTTTAACACAGGTTGGGATTGTTACTGCGGGTATTCCATTTTTATCCCTTTTTTATGGCATAGTTTATGGCAGGTTTGATTTTACGGTTCGAAAACTCAAGCTAAAATTTAAATCTTTCCCCAAAGAAATGAATGGTTTAAAAGTAGTACAGATTTCAGATTTTCATATTGGTAGCTTTTTGGGCAAGAAAAAAACGATTGATGAAGCTGTTGATCTAATTAACCAGCAACATGCGGATATACTTCTGTTTACCGGGGATTTTGTAAATAATGTTTCTACCGAAGTGGATGAGTTTATCGAAAGTTTAAAAAACCTAAAAGCCCGGATTGGAAAGTTTTCTGTTTTGGGCAATCATGATTATGGAGAATATGTTCGTTGGCCAAGCGTTGAAGAAAAGAAAAAGAATCTTAACAGGCTAATTAAAATCCAACAAGATATTGGCTTTGATCTTTTGTTAAATGAGTCCAGGACTATAGAACTGAATGGAGCCAATTTTGAATTATTAGGAGTTGAGAATTGGGGGCTCCCGCCATTTCCGCAATATGGTGATTTAGAGAAAACCCTTTCCGGCTCCAACTCGGAATCATTTCAAATATTAATGTCACATGATCCAACCCATTTTAGTGCGCAGGTTGCCGGGAAAACAAATATCGATCTAACACTTTCCGGGCATACGCATGGTGCACAATTTGGAATTGAAATTCCCGGCTGGCGATGGAGCCCTGTTAACCTCCGCTACAAATATTGGGGCGGGCTTTATGAAGAAGCTAATCAAAAGATTTATGTCAATACCGGGATTGGCTTTATCGGATTTCCTGGCCGCGTAGGAATGCCACCGGAAATAACCGTTTTTGAAATTGAACAAGGATGATAGTTTATTAACCGTCTACCATCCTAAAAAGGCCGGCTATTAAATTCGCCGGCCATAGTCATTGTTTCAGGATATACTTATAATCAACTTTATAATCTATTTCTTACCCCCCACTTTTCAAAAAGAACTGGAATAACAATCATATTTAAGAATGTGGCCGTCAATAAGCCACCAAGAATAACAATAGACATCGGCGCCTGTATTTCACTACCCGGCTCTCCTATGGCCAGGGCCAGGGGCAACAATGCAAGCCCTGTTGTTAATGCAGTCATTAAAATAGGATTTAACCTTTCCAATGAACCTTGTACAACTGCATCGTGTAGGGATTTGCCTTCTTCCTCTATTAAGTGGTTGTAATGTGAAACCATAATAATTCCATTACGCACCGCTATACCAAACAAAGTAATAAAGCCAACCATTGAAGCAATAGTAATAATTCCTTCGCTAAAAAATAGGGCAATTACCCCACCAATTAAGGCTAATGGCAAGTTGACCATTACAAGTAAAGATTGACGGAAATTCCCAAACTCCATGTAAAGGGCTACCAAAATAGCAATAATGGACAGAACGCTAAGCAACATAATTAAGCGGGTTGCTTCAGTAGCACTTTCAAATTGACCGCCATACTCCACATAATAGCCCTGTGGAAAAGAGACATTTTCAGCAACCTGTGATTTAATATCATCTACCACACTTTGTAAATCCCTGTCAGCTACATTTGCCTGAACGACAATTTTGCGTTGTACATTTTCACGACTTATATAGTTTGGACCTTTATCAATCTGAATATCAGTAACCATTTTCAAAGGTATCTGGGCACCATTTGGCAGATCAATTAATGAATTACGTACGGCATCTAGGTTATCGCGAAATTGCGGTGCATATCGTATAACAATGTCATGACGGTTTTGCCCTTCATAAACCTGTGACACTGGCAACCCCAGAAAAGAAATATCTATCATTTCATCCACATCAGCAGCGGTTAATCCAAAAAGTGCAATGTTATCACGATTTACTTTTAGCCGTACCTGCGGAACATCCGTTTGCTGATCTTTAGAAAGGTCAACAATGCCTTCAATATTTTTCATTTGTGATTCAATTTTATCAGCCAGGCTACGTAACTTGTAGAGATCAGGACCAAATATTTTTACAGCAATATTAGCCCTTGTACCTGAAAGCATATGGTCAATACGGTGGCTGATAGGCTGACCGATAGTTATCACCGTACCCGGTACTATAGATAAATTGTTTCGTAACTCTATCAACAATTTCTCTTTACTGATTTGCTCCAAATCTATCTGAACTTCCATTTCGTGGGCGTGTGATCCCATGGAATGTTCATCCAATTCTGTTCTACCGGTTCTTCGTGCTGTAGATTTAACTGCAGGATGCGCCAAAAGAATTGTTTCAACCATCTGCCCGATTTTATCAGACTCTTCCAAAGATGTCCCCGGAACGGTAGCCATACTGATATTAAAGGTACCTTCATTAAATTCCGGTAAAAAGGAACGCCCCATAAAAGGAAGTGTAACCAGTGCAGAAATTATAAAAACCGCTGCTACTGAAATTATTATACGCCTATGTTGTAAGGCCCAAAGCAGACTGGGCTGATATATTTTTTTTAATTTTCTAACAAGCCATGGCTCGGTTTGGTTGAATTGTCCTATCTTCCTAAGCAGAAAAGAACTAAGCGCAGGTGTAACCGTAACCGCAACTAAAAGTGAGGCAAAAATAGAAACAACGTAAGCAATACCAAGTGGCCTCAACATACGTCCTTCAACACCGCTTAGGAAAAACAGAGGCAAAAAGACAACAATGATAATGAAAGTTGCCATTACAATAGGCGTTCTGATTTCTGATGAAGCATTGTGCACAACATCAATAAAGGATCGCTGTTCAGTTACAGGTTTTAAGGCATTTTGTCGTAAGCGCCGATGAACGTTTTCAACATATATAATAGCATCATCAACCAGTACACCAATAGCAATGGCCAATCCACCCAGGGTCATAGTATTGACCGTCAAATCAAATACTTTTAGTACGATCATTGTTATTATCAGAGATAAAGGAATGGCTGTAATAGAAATGATTACCGTACGGAAATTGGCCAGAAATAGCATCAAAACAACAATAACTAAAATAGCACCGTCACGCAAAGCGTCAACTACGTTATTTATAGCCAGCTCAATAAAATCTGATTGTTTAAAAATATCAGTGTGCATCACAATTCCAGCGGGTAAGGTGTTTTTCGATTCATTAAGCACCATTTGGATTCGGTCTGTCAATTCAAGGGTGTTAGCATCAGGCTGTTTGCTGACAATCAGCATAATTCCTTTTTCATTATTAATGGATGCTTCGCCAATTTTTGTGGCGGCCGAAATTTTCACTTCCGCTACATCGCCCAGCAGCAAAGGAACACCTTTACGCACGGCGACAACGGTTTTCTCTAATTCGGAAATATTTTCAATGCGACCTATGCCACGGATCAAATATTCTTTTCCAGATTGCACAAAAATCCCACCAGCAGCATTAACATTTGTACGCGAAACAGTGACTAATACTTGGTTTAGGCTTAGATTATTGTTTTTCAAATGCCAGGGGTCAATCTGTACTTGGTATTGTTTTGTTTCGCCACCATAAACAAGAACTTGGGATACACCAGGCACAGCCATAATGCGTCTGCGCAAGGTATAGTCTGCTATTGTTCTCAAATTCATTGCAGCCAGGGTGTCACTGGTTAATCCTACCAGCATAATCTCACCCATTATGGAAGTTACAGGAGCCAAGATGGGTTGATCAACGCCCGCGGGGATAGCATTTTGCAACGCCTGCATTTTTTCATTCACTATTTGACGGGCTTTAAAAATATATGTACCCCATTCGAACTCAACCCAGATGGTAGATAAGCCTTGAATAGAGTTTGAACGTACCCGACGTACCCCTGACGCACCATTCACAGCGGTTTCAATTGGAAAGGTTACAAGCATTTCCACTTCTTCGGGTGCAAAACCGTGCGCTTCGGTAAGTATGGTCACAGTGGGCGCCGTTAAATCCGGAAACACATCAACCGGTAAATCAATAGAAATAATTGTTCCGGTAATTAATAGTGCCGTGGATGCAAGTATTACTATCAGCCTGTTTTTAAGACTTATTTGCATTAATTTATCAAGCATAATTTTTCCTATTTTCTTTTGTCATGCCCGAGAAACCGGGCATCAAGATTCATTTTTTAGTGTGCATGTGGGTGACCAATTTCTTCCGAAATGGAAGCCAACTTTACCTGATACCCACCAAGACTAACAACCCTTTCACCGGTAGAAACACCTTTTAAAATAGAAATATAATCCTGATGTATCGGACCCGTTTCCAATTCACGTTTTTCAAAAGATTCACCGGAAGAGTGAATAAATATTACTTTTTTCGAATTATCATCATAGACAGCAGACAAAGGAACGGTCAGCATGTTCTGCTCCGGATTTGTATAAATTTGCGCACTAAAAGTTTGTCCAATTAAAAATTTTCGGTCATAATTTTTTGCTTCCAGCCAGAGAATAAGCGTCCTTTTTTGCGGATCAATCATCTCGCCACGGCTAATCAGCTTTATGTCATCACTATCAAGATTTATCTTTTTATCATTGCCAGGGATATTGATTGAGGCACCGGAAATATCTGTAAGATTTTTGGCATGTTCCGCAAACACGTCTAACTTTAACCACACCATATCCGAATCAACAATGCTGAATAGTTTTTGATGACGGTCTATTTTCTGGCCAGGCAAAATGGATACATCTGAAACAATTCCACTAATTGGCGCTGTAATTAAGAACTGGTTATTCTTTGAATCAAAACGTAAACTACTACCATCAGAATCAAAATAATTTGAAAATCCTGCTTTGTTTATTTCATAATTTCGTTTTGCCTGCTCAAAGTCCCGGTCAGAGATTGCCGCTCTATCTTTTAAACGCTGCGCTCTTTCATACTCTGCTTTGGATTGTTCATAATCGAGATATATTTTTGCCCAGCTATTCTGGGCTACTAATGGTGGAACAATAACGGCCATAGTTTGGCCAATACTTATTTTTTGTCCTGGCTTAACCAGCCTTTTTGCTTCAGCAATGCTTATTATCCCTTCTACCGGAGATACAATTTCCGCGTATGAAGCTGGTCGTACCCTAACTTCTCCCACAACCCCAACAGAAGATTTAATTGGGCGCACCTGAGCGACTTCTGTTGCAAAAGATGTTTTCCACTGTTGCTCTTTCAGATAACTGATCTCTTCCCCGGCATCTTCTTCTTCACTTGCAGGAATATCAGCCAATGTTTGATATACACTAAAATTTCCTATTGAAAAAGACTCACTTGCCTTATCACCCTGGTAACGGATGCTGAACTGATAATCACCCGCTGTTTCAAATATCTTAACAGGTGTAAAAATACCTTCGCGTAAAAGTTCATCTTTTTCAATGGAGATATTTGATCCACTGGAACTTTTAAAATTAAGAAAGACTTTACCTTCACGAACCGGTTGAAAATCAGCCATAGTAGTTAAATGGATAATGAATTTAATCTCATTACCCACAAAAGCCGTTTCATACTCCATAAAGATTTCCATCTTTTCTGTCCATTGAGTTATAGCAATAGCAGGAACTTCCGTTTCAGTAGCAGATTGTTCGTGCTCATGATCATGCGGTTGACAGCCGATTAGCAGCAACCAACCTGTTAGCAAAATTACAATTAATTTTTTCATTGTTTTCCTCTGTTAAAATGTTACAAGTTGTTGGCCATACAAGGCTTCTAATTCAAATACTGCCTGATAGTATTCGGTCAGCTGTTCTGTATATTGTTTGCTGCCTTCGCGATAAATTTGTATTGCATTAAGGAATTCGGCCAGAGACATTGTTCCTTCTTTATAAGCAGCTAATATGTCCTCAACAAGAGTGTTGTTAGACTGTTCATTCCCATATTCCTGCAATAATTCCGCTTGCCTCTTAACTGTCTCAACCAGGTTAACAATTTGTGATCGTATTTTTTGACTGTAAAGAGCGTTTTCTGTCATCTGCATATGATGAACTATTTTTTGTTTTTCAATTTGCGGGCCATTCCAATTTAAAAGCGGCAACGGTATAGACAGGCCAAAAGTATAACCCTTCCAGCCCGGATCTATTTTTTTATATCCGCCATGCAACGTTATTGAAGGTAAGATTCGGCTTTTTTCAAGTGTAATTCTTTGTTCCAATGCGGATAGCCTTAGCTGAGCAGCTTTTAATCCGGGATGGTTTTTTGTTAATTCAGTCTCTTCAAAAATATCTGTATCAATTTTTAAAAATGGGATTGATGTGCTTAGAATAATATCGTCTGAAGAATCAAAACCCAATATCTGTTTCAAAGAACTTAATGCGAGGCTATTTTCCTTTTGTGTAAGTAATAAATCACCTTCCAATCCAAAGATACTCATGGCCAGCAGCCGAGCTTCCATTTTTGAAATTGCACCTTCCTCGCTTTGTGAGTGGGCAGCCTGTTTAAGGTTTTTAAAAACTTCTTTTAGATTTATTTGTTGTTCAGATAACTTCTTTAACAATCCTACTTTTATATATCCCGTGCGGACAGATGCCAGCAACTGTTTCGAGTCTTGTTCCATGTTTAACTTTGCGGCTTCAAGATTAGCTCGCCATATGCTGCGTCGTTGCCAGTAATTCCATGGCAGGCTAAATGTTTTGCTTACATAAGCCAATTTTTCTGTTTCTTTGTTTCCATTGTTTTCAACGTATTCTTGATCATAGCTGAACTCAGGATTTGACCATTGTAGAGCTTCATCGCCTTGAGCTTTGATTATAGCTTGTCGAGCATTAATCAAGCTTTGCTGTGGACTTGTTTTTACAAGCAATTCTGGCAAATCTGTAATAGCCAATGAAATTTGCTTTCCTTGTGCAAACAAGTTGCCAGCTATTAATAAAAATATTAAAAAGCTTCGGATGGACACTTCTATCCTCCTTGTATTATGTTGTATATAATTGGATATAATTTTCCGAAGACTATTTAAAAAAAATTAAACAGCATCGGTTGACGAGTTATTTAGACAAAAACTGGGGGGGCGCGATTGGGAAATGATAAAGGTAGATATTGACTCGGGATTTTTAAAGGTATATACCTCGGTATTCTGCTCAAAACCTGGGGTTCAATCTCTGAAGCTACATAACTCTTAAAGGTTTTTGCAGTAATTATAGAATTCGTTGTTTTTGCATGAATTGTATAATCACTGTCTCCGTCAAAGTGCGTGTCTTCATGCTCATGCTCATCGTTATGACCATGATGCTCACCATGGTCATGATTATCTACAATTACATCTGGGGGGTGTATGCTAATTTGTAATTCAACATCATTCTGATGTTCCTGGGCGTGCCAGTGTACGACAGGATAAACCTGAGTGAAAAAAACATAGATTAGGAGAGAGATTATTTTTATGATTATATGCATATTCAAAAACTATAATAAAGATCGTGAAACGTAGCAAAACAATTTATGTATTCCAATTTTTTTTATATCTATTACTATCTATTATGATTTACGGTTGATAAATCTCGTTTGTAAATTTATTTTAAACCTTCTAAGTTAACAACCCCAAAAAACAACCATTCACGGAGATATTATGAAGCAAACATTTGTAAACAAATTTGTATTATTTTTATTATTGATTTTTATTCTCAGCAATTCTTCTTTATTTGCACATTGCCAAATACCATGCGGTATTTACGGTGACCAAATGCGCATAATGATATTAAAAGAACATGTTACTACAATTGAAAAATCAATGAACAAAATTATAGAATTATCTAAAGCTGAAAGCATTAATTATAATCAATTAGTTCGCTGGGTGAATAACAAAGATCAGCATGCTCAGGAAATGCAGGATATAGTTACTGCTTATTTTCTAACACAGAGAATTAAACCGGTTGATTTAACTGACAAAGAAGCATATAAAAGCTATTCTGAGAAGACTACAACGCTCCAACAAATACTGTTTTATGCAATGAAAACAAAGCAAACAACAGATCTGAAGCATGGCGCTAAGTTAACAGAATTGATCGATCAGTTTTCCAAATCATATTTTAGTGCTGAAGATTTAAAACATCTTAAAGAACACAAATAAGATTATGATGGGCAGTTTGCTGCCCATTTTTTTATACGATTTTTCCTCATTTTTCTTTTTTATTTTCATATAACATATTTCACTTTACAAAGTGAATCTTTTAATTAAATTGTGCATCAAATTTCCCAACGATAAAATTCATAATAGTTCTACTAACTCAAAGAGTTTATCAAATGGCACTCAAAATGACTGTTTTTTTAATAATCGTTTTATCACTCCCTTTGTTGGCACAAAAAGAAACTCAGCTATTAAAATTAAATGATGTGCTGGAGATTGCCAATAAAAATAATCCAGCCCTTAAGAATGCAAAACTAGATTTAAAAAAATCAAAAGAAATGCAATGGAGCGGTCTTGGATTAGATAATCCTAAGCTTATGTTTATGCAGGAAGGTATTGAGAGTTCATCTTATAATGGTTTCGCCGAACGGCAAATCGGAATCCAGCAAAATATTGACTTCCCGTTAAAAAGCTATTTTCGCACGGCAAGTCTCATTCGTGCAAAAAAGGCTTCAAAAGCACTTGTTGATTACCAACAAAATAAACTAAGGGCGAACGTAAAAATAGCTTATACGAAAGTTTTATATGCAAAGAGATTACAGAAATTACAGCAAAAGGAGCTTGAAATTGCTGACCGGTTACATCGCATTTCAGATAGTCGCTTTAAATCCGGCGATGCATCCGAGCTTGAGTTTATGAGAACCGAAATTCGTCTTTCAGAAAGTAAGAATGCCCTGGAAGAGGCCGCTAATATTTATCATGCTACGCGATATAATTTATTTGAAACGATAGGTTTAGACGCTGAAGAACAAAGATATTCATTAGAGTTTTATGATACATTACTTTTTAAGGATCCGAATTTTGATGAAGAAGACCTTTTCGTCAATTCGATGAAACAACCTATACTTATAGCTGTCGAACATCAGATTCAATCAGCGAAAAATAAAAAATATGAAGTAGGCAGCTCTTTCTTTCCTGATATCTCCTTAAACCTTTATAAACAAGATTTTGGCAACGGCTATGATTTTGTTGGTTTTGAGGCCGGGTTTTCGATCCCGCTTTGGTTTTTCAGTAACCAGGCGGTTGATCTATCTTCAGCAAAAGTACGTTACGCGAAGGCTGTAAATGAAAAACATAAAATTAACCTGCAAATTAAGAAAGAAATTGAGCTTGCCTGGCACAATTATAAAAAAAATCAGGTTATACTTACACGTTATGATTCTAAAATTCTCGATCGGGTAAATCAACTTATGCAGGCTACCGTAAAAGGATATGAGTTGGGTGAGATCGATTTGCTAAACTTGCTCGATACTCAAAGAACGTTTATAAATAGCCGGAAAAATTATTTTAAAGTTTTGCGTGATTACTATATAAGCTTAATCGAACTAGAACAATTTACTGACAACGAACTGGTTTATAATTGAAATAATGGAGATAAAAATGCGATTTTTAAAAATGATTAAATTGCTTTCTTTGGCTTTGCTCGTAACGATAATTTCGTGCGGTCAAAATGAAACAGCCGTAGAAAAAGAAGTTGAAACCCTGCCACCATCTATGCGGTCTGATGATGAGGGATTAATCAATTATGTAACGCTAACTAATGAACAGGCAGAAAACCTGAAAATAAAAACAGAGGTTGTTCAAAAATCATTTGCTGTTTATCCTATAAATGCTTCAGCTGTAGTTGAACCATCTCCCGATCACGTTAGCATAATAAGTGCGCCAATTGAAGGATTGATTGTAAAGATCTATGCTCATAAGGGAGACCCTGTTAAAAAAGGTCAGGTTTTACTTGAATTGGAAAGTCTGGAGTTTGCAGATTTAATTGCATCCTTAATACGTTCAAGCGCTGAAGAGAAATTCCGTAAAAATAATTTTCAACGTATGCAGTCGCTTTATGATCAAAAAATAAAATCACGCCGTGAACTTGAACAATCTGAAAATGAGTATGAAAGGGCTCGCGCATCAGCCCGGGCTTCTGTGGCACGCTTGCTTGCGGTGGGTCTTACACAAAAGGAAATACAAGCCTGGCAGGAGGATCCGGACCGACATCCACATCTGGCAATCCGCGCCGACCGTTCCGGTTGGATGACCGAACATCTTGTTGAACACGGTCAGGCTGTTAATCGTTATGACCGAATGGGGATGATTGTAAATACTGATAAATTACTGGTAAAAGGGTACGTATCTCCAGAAGATGCAGACTTTATCGATCCTGAAATCGATGTTACAATTAGCCTTCGTAAATCTGAAAACAAACAGCTAAAAACAAAAATTCATTCCATTGTTCCAGTATTAGATGAGCAAAATCGCTCAGTTGTTGTGAATGCTTTTGTAACAAATCCGGATTCCTGGCTTACACCGGGTAGAAATGTTCGTATGCAAATTGAAGGTTCAACAGCCGAAAAAGTTATCCATATCTCAAAAAACGGACTTTTAATATTTGGTGACCAACCGACTGTTTTTGTAAAAGTTTCAGATAATAAATTTGAACAGCGTCCCATTAAGATTGCTCAAGATACTGGCTCAAGAACTGTGGTTTATAGTGGATTAACTGCTGGTGAAGAAATTGCGGTGAGCCAGGTTTTCTCCCTAAAAGCATTAGCCAAATACACAGAAGAACCTGAATAAAGGATTAAATTTTAGCCGAGGAATATAATGTTAAACCGAATTATCAATTTTAGTTTAAATCAGCGCTTTGTGGCAATCTCTTTGGTTATTTTAATGGCTTTTGGCGGATACAGGGCATTAAAAGATATTCCAATCAATTCTATGCCGGATGTTACACCGATTCAAGTTTTGGTTATAACAAAGGCGGGGCGCTATTCTCCCAATGATGTTGAAAAGCTGGTGAGCTTTCCTATTGAAACGGTAATGAGTGGCTTACCGGATGTGAGCGAAGTACGTTCAATTTCACAATTCGGCCTCTCGGCGGTTACAGTAGAGTTTGATGAAGGGACAGATATTTATTTTGCCCGACAGCTTGTTAGTCAAAGAATTCAAAGTATCGCCGGAGAACTTCCTGAAGGAGTCTCGTTACCTCAACTTGGGCCCATTTCAACTGCCCTGGGTGAAATATATCAATATGTGGTTCGTGGTGAAACTCAGTCATTAACCGAGTTACGCACGATCCAAGATTGGCTTATCGCGCCACAGCTTAAAAAAATTCGTGGTGTTACAGAGATAAATTCTTTCGGCGGATTTGTAAAACAATATGAAGTAATAATCCGGCCCGGCCAACTACGCACACTTGGGATTGGCTTGAAAGATGTTATGGATGCAATCTCAAATAATAATAGTGTTTCCGGTGGAAATTTCCTTGAACACAATCGTGAACAATATATTATCCGGGGTTTTGGTCAAATCCGCAATGCAACGGATATTGAAAATATTGTGATCACACGAATTTCAAACCGGCCGGTATTTCTGCGCGAGGTTGCCGATGTGACCTTGAGTGAGCAATTAAGGCAAGGCGCGGTAACGCAGGATGGCAATGGTGAAGTAGTTACAGGAATTATTATGATGCTCCGTGGCTATAATGGTGAATTGGTAATTGAAGAGATTGTTGAAAAAATAAAAGACGTTAACAAGAGTCTGCCTAAGGGTGTAAAAATTGAACCATTTTATGACCAATCTGATTTGATTGACCGGACAACAAACACATTGATTACTAATCTGGTTGAAGGCGGATTCCTGGTGATTGTTGTTTTACTACTGTTATTGGGTGAAATCCGTGGTGCTTTGATTGTGGCATCGGTTATTCCATTCTCAATGCTTTTTGCTTTTATTGGAATGCGTGAGTTTGGTTTGGCCGCTAATTTAATGAGTTTAGGCGCAATCGATTTTGGTATGGTTGTGGATGGTTCGGTGGTTATGATGGAAAATATAGTTCGTCGTTTGCAGCAGGATGACGATACGCCAAAAATTAAAAAAATAATGCAGGCCTCTATGGAGGTTTCGCGACCAATATTTTTTGGTGTTCTTATTATTCTAATGGTTTATGTGCCAATCATAACATTTAGCGGCATGGAAGGAATTTTGTTTAGACCAATGGCAATTACTGTTGCAACAGCCGTTCTGGGATCGCTAATTCTCGCTTTACTTTATATTCCTGCAGTCGCCAGCATTGTATTTCGCAAAGGCATTAAAGTAAGCAGAAACCGTTTGATGGAATGGTTGAGGCCGAAATACGTAAAAGCACTTCAGTGGCATTTAAAAAAGGCACGTCTCGTACTCGTTTCAGCATCTGTATTATTTCTTTTATCCCTGGTTTTGCTATTTAATACAGGGACGGAATTTTTGCCGGAGTTAGATGAGGGCTCAATCCTGATAGAAGAAATTCGTCTGCCAAGCTCTACCTTAGAAGAAAATATTAAAAATGCGGATTGGCTTGCTGAACAAATCATGAAAAATATTCCGGAAGTTAGAACTGTGGTTCCTAAGACGGGCCGATCGGATCTTGCCAATGATTGGATGGGAGTCCATCAGACAGATGTTTGGGTGCTGCTAAAACCAATGGATGAATGGCGCTCGGGAATGACCAAAGAAAAGATTGCTGAAGAAATCGAACCCTTTTTGCAGAGTGAACCGGGTCTTGCTTATAACTTTACACAACCTATCGCAATGCGCGTTGATGAACTTACGAGCGGCGTTAAATCAGATGTGGCTGTTAAAGTTTTTGGAGAAGATTTGGATGTAATGAGTCAGATTGCAAATGACATTGCTACACAAATTGAAAAACTACACGGAACAGATAATTTTTATGTGGAAGAGGCAGAAGGGCAGCCATATATAAATATTGATATTGACAGGGATGCTGTTGCTTCGTTTGGAATAAATGCAGATGATGTTCAGCGTGTAATTGAAGCCGGCATTGGCGGGCAGACTGTAAGCCAGGTGTTTGAGGGGCAGCGCCGTTTTGATATCACTGTACGATTTCCTCAAAATATACGCGATCGATATGACAAAATTCTTGATTTGCCAGTTTACCTGCCGGATGGCGGATATATCCCTTTAAAACGTGTTGCGCATATTTATCCGGAAGAAGGCCCGCGTGAAGTTGCCAGGGAAAATGGTTGGCGCCGGACTATAGTTGGAGCAAATATTAAGGATATTGACATTGGGACTTATGTTGCGAATCTTAAAGAAAAAATAGACAGCCATGTCAATATCCCGGCAGGTTACTTCCTGGAGTTTGGTGGCTCTTTTGAAAATCAACAGCGCGCCATAAATCACTTATTTCTTGTCGTACCATTAACTTTATTAATTATTGTTGGATTGATGTATTTAATGTTTGGCAAGTTGCGCTATGTAGCTTTGATTTTTATAAATTTGCCATTTGCTTTGTCCGGTGGAATTTTTATGCTGTGGATGAGAGATCTTTATCTGTCAGTTACTGCAAGCATTGGCTTTATTGCTTTGTTTGGGGTTGCCGTACTAAACGGAATTGTGCTGGTTGAGCATATAAATGAAATGCGCAAAAAATCAACTAATCTAAAGGAATCTGTCCTTAATGCTGCGGCAGATCGGTTACGTCCAGTACTAATGACAGCCCTAGTAGCAAGCTTGGGATTTATTCCAATGGCCTTCAATGTTGGGCCAGGTTCAGAAGTGCAGAGACCATTAGCATCTGTGGTTATTGGTGGGTTGATAACTGCTACATTCTTAACACTTTTTGTAATCCCGATCCTATACAATTGGATGGAAACCAAATACCCGGTTCAGGATAATTCTTCTGTTGATGCCATAAATTAATTTGAAATATAGAGGGAATCACTCTTGGCCCATTTTATTAAAGTGCCGATTTCCTCTTCTGTTAAGTCAGCTTCAGAGTGAGTAATTATATAAGGTGGAAGTGGCATTTCACCTTCTTCAACTTCTTCAACAAGCTCTTTGAGTTTCCGGCTTTTACGCTTCTGAGAATATTCCTGCCAAATCGAGAAATTAAGTTCATCCCGACCTTCCTGAACATGGTTAACCACAAAAAATGAAACGGGGGCAACAAAACTGTACCACGGCCAGTTTGTATTATTAGAGTGGCAATCATAACAAGCTTTTTCAATTATGGGTTTTACTTCTGGTTTGAGTTTTATTTCTGATGTTGGATTGGATGCAGGATTATCCCTATTAAGTGGGATAAATTGTATGATTATTAAAACGATAATCAATGCTATAAGTGCTTTTTTCATTTACTGCTCCATTTATTTTAAGCTGATTTAAGATTGCGGTGGTTTAAACTACGGGAGGCGGAAATTTTTTTCAAGACAAATTGATTTCTTGTGGGAAGTCTTTTAGGCAAGGTACTTCCCCTTGGAATTAATATGCTGCCATAGAGAAATGGATTACAACAGAAAGGCGTTGGCTAAAAAGTATAATTAATCTGACTCATTATCAGGGATTTAGCCGGTTGATTTCCAGGTCTTATTTCAATGTATTTTAGATGTTCATTAATATTTGAATGGTAGAATTAAGAATAAGTTTAATTCAAAATCTTGGAAAAAATAAAAGGATATAAATAAATACAATTATATATTGCATTTATATTTTTACTTCGTAAATTGTAAGTAATTACTTACGTACTAAAAATTGTGAAAAAATTCTCTTTAAGACAACAGCAAATATTAGAAGCTGCAATCGAGCTTATCTCTGAAAAAAGCATCATGGGTTTAACCATCAAGAATCTCTCCCAAAAAATCGGAGTAACAGAAGGTGCTCTGTACAGGCACTTTAATAGTAAGTTTGAAATCCTCCTCGGTATACTTAAAGTTTTTCAAAGAGAGGCGCAAAAATCATTGGACGAAACATGTTCTACAAATGATACGGCTTTTACAAAAATAGAGAATATCTTTTTACATCATTTAAAATATTTTTCTGAAAAACCGGCGGTAACTGCTGTAATTTTTTCTGAGAGTATTTTTCAAAGCGACCATCAACTTGCCCAGGAAGTTTTAAACCTATTAAAAAAACATGAAGAAACCCTTAGTTGTGTTATAGAAGAAGGCCAAAAAAACAATGAAATAATTAAAACGATTCCAAAAGAGGAGCTTGTACGAATCATTATTGGGACTATCCGTTATTTTGTGACTCAGTGGCGTTTATCGCATTTTGAATTTGATCTTAACCAGGAAGGAAAAAAAATATTAAACAGCATTAAAGGGTTAATAAAAAAGTAAAAAAATTTACACAAAAAGTAAGTGAACGTTTACTTAAATATTTAGAAGATTTAATTTAAAGGAAGAAAAATGAAATCATCGTTAAACCGTTTTCAATATCTTTTTCAATCCACAAAGGGGTTGACTCTGGTAGCTATCTCAATGGTGGCGCTTGTTACGGCCATCTGGGGGACACTATCGGGTCCTATGGTGGAGTGGGGTGTTAGGGACTTTGTTGTTGATCTTTTAGGAATGGAACTTCACCACTGGGAACGCGAAGGCAGGATAATAATGCTATATCATGCCATTGCCATGGCGATTCTGGCCATTGAAGTTTATTTCATAACTTCGATAGTTCCAATGAAAAAACATCAGCAGGTAAATATTAATGCACTGGCCACTGTTGGTTATTTAGTTGCAATGATTTTTGGTTTATGGTTTGCATATTTTGGTCATGAATATATTTTTCATGGATTATTTTTAGTTGGCCAGACATTAGTGTTTTTCTCTGGTGTTTCACTGGCGGCTGCTTTATGGCCCTGGAACAAAGAGTACTATCTTGCTGCTAACAGCGATTATGCCCATACAAAATCAGGTCTGGATCTTGAACGGACAGCTCTTTTCACAATGACTGTACTTACTTTAATTTCAGCAACATGGGGAGCTGTGGCCGGTTCATATTGGAGCAATGGCCATGAAACCTTTTTAGCTGAAAACCTGATTCGTAACCCATATAAAACAGGCTTGGAAAAAGCAATTATTGGTCATTTGCATATAATGCTTTCATTGGTAGCCGTAGCTATTACCCTAATTGTGGGTAGATGGGTTGATTTTAAAGGCATTTTACATAAATGGTCAATGTATTTAATGATATTCGGCTCGATCACACTTACTTTTGGTGCATTAGCAGTTGTTTGGATTCCCTGGGCGCATACTATTATTTACTTCGGATCAGTTGGTGTGATGCTTGCTGCCCTGTTATATGTTATCTATTCATGGAAAAAAATAATTCATGAGCGTGTTACTGAATTGGGTCTGGAAAAACCTACATTCTGGCAAAAATTTAAAGCTATGCTGCATGACCCACTCAAATTTGGATCAGGCTGGCAAATGGTATTTATGAATTTTACTGTTAGCGGGATTGGTATTTTTATGGCCATTAAGTTGGATAAAATATTCCGGGTTTGGCCAGCACGTGAGGAACGAATTACTTTGACTGGTCACTGGCACATTTTGGCGGCAATTATTGCTACAATAATAATAATGTATTACTGGGATATTTCCGGTATGAAAGGTAAAACACGGCAATGGGCAGGCTGGACACTAATCATTGCCTCGGATATTGCCTTTGCGTCAGCAACTGTTTTTTCTATGAAACGCCTATTTGTTACTGAATATTTTGAAGGACCTGTTGTTAACTGGACTATGGTTTTAATGGATTTTGGTTTGGGGGCAATTCTTGTAATGATGGCTGTCTTCTTAGGCTGGCGGCTATTTGGGCTTTTTAAGCAGGAAGGCCTTTGGAAAGCAGAGGCAGCTAATCCCGAGCTTGATGTAAACAGAATACACCCTGCGGTACCAGTTGAAGGTGTCAATGTTGAAGAGGAGATTAAATAATGAAGAGAGCAGTAGCAAAACTAGCATTTTTGACATTGATATTTTTTATTTCCTGCAATGCTCAACAAAAGGTTGAAGTAGCTCCTATTCAATTTGTTGATACCGGTGTTGACTCTGAAGCCTGGGTTAAAATCCCCGCGGGTGAGTTTTTAAAAGGGCAGCATCGACATGAAACTATGATTGAAAAAGAGTATGAAATTATGGTTACTGATGTCACAAATCTTCAATATGTTAAATATTTAAATGAAGCATTAGCTAAGGGCACGATAATAGTTAAAAAAGATTCTGTTCTTGGCTATTATCCTGGAGATCCATTTGATGGATTTAAACATGAATTTGAAATTACAGAAGGAAATAAACTATACATCAACTTAGGGGAGCCGGGTATTCGGATAAAATTTGATGGTAAACTTTTTTCAGTGATTGGCGGATTTGAAAACCACCCTGTTAGTTTTGTTTCCTGGTTTGGTGCAAATGCTTATGCGCATTTTTACGGATGGCGTTTACCATTGGAAAATGAATGGGAAAAAGCTGCACGTGGAACAGACGGGAGAACCTTTCCTTGGGGAGAAGATATTTCAGCTAATGTGGCTAATTATTTAAGTAGCCATACCCTGTTTGAAAAAATGTATGGTAAGCAAATTACAACAACGCCGGTAGGTTTTTTCAATGGAAACACACACAATGGATATGAAACTGTAGATAATAAAAGTCCATATGGCTTATACGATATGGCGGGTAATGTTTGGCAATGGTGTGGTGATGATTATCCTGATTTGCATTATCGCTATATTCGGGGGGGAAGCAGAACAAATTATGAGTATAATCTTTTTATCTGGGCAAGAAACAGTGCCGGACCCGAGTTCTACAGTATGTATATAGGTTTTCGCTGCGCCCGTGATGTGCAAGAAAAAGAAGAGGAATTTAAAAATGAAGCAGATCTTGAATAAGTTTAAATTATATTGGCCACTTATTAAAAGCCTTCAAACAGGCTTGCTAATAATAACCGGCATTGCAGGATACATAAGCTCTCAATGTCCGGTAATGACCTGGCAAACATTTTTAGGATTGGTTGGTAGTCTGTTTTTAACAGTTAGTGGAAGTACAATTCTAAATATGGTCTATGATCGTGACATTGATGCCAAAATGAACAGGACTTCGCACCGTCCTTTACCTTCAGGAAAATTAGATGTCAAAGAAGCATTAATACTTGGATTAACTTTGTCTTTTGTCGGGGTTTACTGGGCTGTAACATTATCTACTTTATTTGGTGTAATAATTTTTGCAGGACTATTTATAGATGTAATTATTTATACAGTTTGGCTTAAACGTAAAACAGCCTGGTCCATTGTTTGGGGAGGTATATCCGGTGGAATGCCAATTTTGGCCGGCAGGGCTCTTGGCACTGGGGAAATAGATTTGATTGGTCTTCTTTTTACAATATCTATTCTGTTGTGGATACCTACGCACATATTAACATTTAGTATTCGTTACTCAAAGGATTATGCACAAGCGGGCGTTCCAACTTTTCCTTCAACATATGGGGAAGATAAAACTCGATTAATTATTGCGATTTCCAGCCTTGGTGCTGCATTAGCAATTGTTATTGGTTCTTTTGCACTCGGGCTTAGCTGGGGATATTTAAGATTGCTCGCTGTTTTGGCTATTGGTGTTATCGCTCTGGCCATTTTAAGTGTATATAAGCCATCAGAAAAAGTTAATTTCGGGCTTTTTAAATATGCTTCAATGTATATGCTTGGATCTATGGTTATGGTTACCTTAGGAACTATTTGATGAAAAAGATTTCCGCTTTGGATAGAATATTATTTCTATTAACCGGGCATGTAGCCGGTTACCAGATAATTAAAGGAATGGAAAGCTTTGATGTATTAACAACATTTTATTTTACCGTTTCTTTTGGGATTCTGGTTTTGGCTTGTCTTCTATTGTTACTGTTTGGATTTGAAGTTCTGTCAAATAAGGCTGTTTCTCTTATTGCAACGGTAATTCCGTTAAGCCTGTCTTTAGGGCTTGTAAATCATTTATTTGCAGATTTTCATGTACATTTCCTGTTTGTGGTAATTATTATTTATATAGTTTTTTTTATGGCGCGTTTTTTTGCATCATCACAATTAGCTTCCCTTATTTTGGCTTTTGTGCATGGGATTGCAGGATTAGTCCTTTTTATTCTTCCAATTATTATGATCATTCAAGGTAATTCTAATTTGCAGTTTATCCTGGTTAGTTTAGGAAGTATGTTTATTGGGATAGAAGGGATGTTGCTTGCATTTGCAAAATCAGATAAGTCTATTGTAAACGAAAAAAAGATTTTTGCCATTTTCCCAATAGTTTTGTTATTGGCAACTGTTTCATTTGTAGGTGGTTTGGCTGTTTATTAAGAATTGAGAAAAAGAAGGATTTTTTAATAAAACAATTATTAAATAGAAATATTTAAAACAGTTTCTACTACCATAAAAAAAATAAATAGAACGGGGAGTTTTGTGAAAAATATCCCAAAAAATTTTACATTAATTAGGAAGTAAGCATTTACTTACAATAGTTCACTATTAATAAAAAAAGCATTCATGCTATACAAAGAGTTATAACAACATTTATTAACCTTAGGAGGTTTCATGTTTAACGAAACAACAAAAACCCAGCGAATAATTATGGGCGTAACTGCCGTCATTGCTGGTATTTTTATGATGTATTTTGCGCCTACCCAAGGCATGCAAACATTAAAAATTGCACTGGAAAATGTAATGGAAAGACTAATTCCATTTGATCCGGATTTCTATCCGGCAGTTCCAATTTTAGGTGCTACTTACAGTATCTGGATGGTCCTGTTGTGGCTTACAGGCGCATTTGCCATAGTCTTGGCTAAAAAAGTATACGATGGTGAAGAGTGGGCCAGAAGCACCATGCTTGGTATTGTAGCCATCCCGTCTGTTGCAGGAATGACTATGTTAATTCCCTGGATGGTTCTTGTAGTTTCCGATTATTCAAACGGACCGGTTGCGGGTATTTTGCCTCCACCTGAAGGACTTTCAAAAATGCCTCCTGTTTTATGGACGATGGTTTTCGGATTGATATTTTATTATGTATTCCTTCTTGCAGACAAAGACGATTTAAAAAACAAAGCATTAAAAATCATTCCTTATACTTTTCTTGGGGTTGTTGCCGGTATGGTTTTTATGAATGGCCAGCATGGTGTTCGTTATTTTATCTTCATTCCTGAATATCTTACATACACTTCGTCATTTGATCCGTTGGGTAACTTTTTTACCAATCTAGATCATTATGATGCCCTTGCTTTAGTCAAAACTTCACAGGCACAAATTGATGCCGGACAGATTACTAAAACAGCACAGGCAGTTTATGATCCTAATACGTTAACATTATTGCTTGGTGGGTTTATGAATTATGCCTCATCATATTTGATGATTCTCTCAATTCCTTTCCTTGCGATGCGCAAAAAGTTTGGGTATTACACAGTTTTAGCAACTGCTTTAGCTACCGCTCTGATTGGTTTTGATGGCTATTTTGTTCGCCATTCCTTTGAATGGGCTGTTGGTGGGCTTATGTCATTGGCATTATTTGGAATGTTCCTTCTTCCTGTTTTCAAAAGAATGTTCGTTCCCGTTAAAGAATAAATATTGTAAGCCAAAATGAAAAGGGTAATTGATGATATTACCCTTTTTTATAAATAATTAAAACTTTTAGAGAATTGGATTAAATCCCACTGAAAAGGAAATGACTAATGAAAAAGATAATTACGGTTTTAGTAATTCTGGCTACTTTCTCATCACTACATGCAACGGACGGCGACCAGATGTTAGGTGTTACTGCAATGCAATGGTTACGTGGCGGGGCAGTTGTTGCTTCACCGGTTGACGCGCCAAGTATGATCTACAATCCCGCTGCGCTTGGAGCTTTAAAATTTGATAAGATGGCTTTTGATCTCAGTTTAGGAATTTTAAATCCACCAAGAAAAATTACTTCAATGGCGGGAACAACTGAAAGTGGTTCAAACAGCTATCTTGGTATGGGCAATGGGTTTGCTATAAAACTATCTGATAAAATGTTTTTTGGAGTTGCAGCAGGAGGAATTTCAGGTATGGGAGTTGATTTTGCATCAACAACATTGCCAGATAATCCAGGAACACCTTTCCCGGAAAACACATCCGTCGTGACGAAAAAAGGCTTGTTAAAAATTACTCCTACAATGGCATATAATGTTTCAAAGGATTTGACACTTGGTGTTTCATTGCACATAGGTCATCAATCCATGGCTTTAAAAACTCCTGGTTTTACAATGCCTCAAACTGAAGTGTTTGGGTTTGGTGGATCAGTCGGTGCAATTTATAAAATTACAGACCAGTTTCAGGCAGGGTTATCGTATGTATCTAAACTGGATATTGCTGAGTATGAGTTTAATGGAACCAGCCCTATGGCTGGCGAAGGAGTTTATAAAATGGATATGGATGCTCCTCAAAATTTTGCATTTGGCCTGGCTTACAAACCAGCTAAAGGGATAAATATTGAGGCAGATATAAAGTGGTATAATTTTTCGGATGTAATGGATAAGGTTGAATTAAAAACACCAACAGGTGGAGTAATCCCCTTAAACTTCGGTTGGGATGACCAGGTTGTATATGCTTTAGGAATTGACTATGCAGTAATGCCAGGTTTTTGTGTTAAGGCTGGTTATAATTTTGGGGAAACCCCAATTGCTGGAGAAGATGTTGATAGCAATCTTGGTTCAATAGCTGTTGTTGAACAACACTTCTCAATCGGTTTTACAAAACACCTTGGTGATGAATTGCTCGGCACATTGGCGTATACACACGGTTTACACAATGAAGTTAAATCCAGTTTAACACCAAATAAAATTGAAGCTGAACAAAATATTGTTTTTTTGCAATTCAGCTATCGTCTATAACAGGTTTAAATATTGATGATTTCAAATCATTTTTACCCAACGAATAAACCAGGAGGCTTATCATGACTTTATTCGATCAAATTGTGCTACTGTTAACAGGGCTAATTGCCATCTATATGATTTGGTTTTTTGTTAAAAGACAAAAGTCCGCTGAAAATAATGGTGTAACGAACATTTATTATATTATTTCTTTTACAGTGTTTTTAGTGGCGGGGTTATTACTAATCATTTTTGGTTGGGGTGCTTTGTCCAATAAACTTGTGGCTGTTGTTTCAGGACTTATACCTTTTGCCCTGGCAACCGGATTGATTGCCAAATATTATCCCAAAATGGAAAAAGGCTATCTTGCCCTAATGTTATTTGGATTAGTACTTATTACTCTGACAAAATATGGTGATATGATAGTTATGGGAAAAATTGTTTATCCGTTGTTTCATTCTATTGCCGGTTTAACAATATTTTTTGTTCCTATTTTAGTTGTTAAAGCAACAAAAATTAGCACGCCATTTATTAATATAACCGTGGGCGGGACTTTGATTGGCTTGGGAGGCATTGCTTTAGGATTCTTATCAGCAGGATCCCAATTATTATTCTTTTCTCAGGAATTTGTTTTAATGATCCTTGCGCCTCTTTTATTTCTAACTGCGCTTTTCTTTGCATTAGGTTTTATAAAAGGAATCGATTTAGGTTAACACTTTGCAGCCAGACAGAGGGGTTCTTTCTTTTTGAAGAACCTCTTTTTCTAATAAGATATGATAAAGAAACCCGCAGTTAATAAGCATTACTTACTTCTAATATCCGGATCAATGTGGAGCAGCGTTGGTGTTTTACTTATTTGGATCGCTATAAACTGGTTTCATTTACTTACCAGTTTACAAATTATTTTTGCGATTCTAATTGGAGCGGCGCTTGCTATTGCGATTAGCTGGTTTGGTTTTATCACTTTAGCAAAAAAAAATGCGCGAAGAATACTTGAGTATCCGGAATACGTCTGTGTTTTTGCCTTTCAGAGATGGCAAATGTACCTATTAATTGCTGTTATGATGAGTATGGGGATTTTTATGCGTACTTCTTCACTTTTTCCGAAATACTTACTAGTACCAGTTTATATAGGAATTGGTCTTGCTCTTTTTGCATCAAGTTTTAGTTATTATCGAATTATGTATAATGAGAAAAAATCTCGACTCATTTCAAAACCCCTTTCTTAAAAAACTATTATCCAAAGTCTAAAAATATGAAAGAAAAATTATTTTGAAATCACATCCCTTCAATCCAAAATATTTCCAGGTCCTGTTGGCCTTATTTTTAATAAATGTTTTGTCAGCTCAAACAGAATTTAGCGGATTTTTTGATATTTATAACAGTGCACAATTTGAAATTGAAGAATATAGTGGTTTTCAAATTAATCAATTTGAATTGGACATCAGTCATTCATATAAGGAAAGCTTATCATTGGGAACAGCAATAGCATTTAATCCAAATATGGGTCAATTCGAATTGGCATCGGCATATCTTCATTATAGCATATTTAACAAGGCAATCATGCATCCCAGGCGCAAAGAGGAGCGCAACCACACTGCGATTATGATAGGTAAATTTGATGTTCCTTTTGGTTTGGATTATTTGTCCCTCGCATCCCCTGACCGCCCAACTTTTTACCAACCGTTACCTGTTGAAAAATCGATAGGCGCATGGAACGATATGGGCATAAATATACATGTACTTGCTGATCAGTTAAAAGGTGATTTTACAATTGTGAACGGATTTAATGAAGGGGTAAATTTAAGCGCTAAAATCGAATATGAAATATTTCAAAAACTTAATATGGGCATTTCACATGCTTCTGATTTTAGCTCATTTAAACAGAGGAATAATTGGGCTAATGGCATCAGCTTTTTAGCAGATATTGATATTGTACAGATAAAATCAGAATACATTTGGGCAAGGGGATTATTGCATGGAGAGCAGGATACATTAAATGCAAATGGTACAAATCATGGATTTTATATACAGGCATTAACTGAATTAGAACCAATAATCGGGTTGCCTTATTTTGTGACCGCACGTTATGGTATCTGGAATTCATCTAAATATTATAAAGAAGAAAAGCCGGGTGACAGGCAAGATCGTTTTACTTTTACAATAGGTTATCACATTTGTAGTGAGTGTTCGGTCCGGAGTGATATTCAAAGTGATCAGTTTGGAAAGAATGAACGTTCAACGCAGGCCACTATTCAGCTTGTGGTAGGTTTTTGATACTGAAAATATATAGGAATAAATTAATTCGTCCGGATAAAACAAGAATCCAATCAAAAAAAATTACTGGTTAACATTATTAATTCAACAAGGAAACATCATGACTACGCGTATTTTTATGGTTTTACTATTTATTACTTATTCATTTGCTCAAATTGAAGAACACCAAGGAGAAATGGCTGGTCCTTTTAACTCCCCTCAGGAAGTAACAGAAGCATGTCTTAGCTGCCATGAGGATGCGGCAAAACAAATTATGTCAACAACACATTGGACCTGGCTTTCAGCAGATTCCATGCTTGTACCGGGACACGATCAAAAAATGCGAGTTGGAAAAAAAAATGTATTTAATAATTTTTGTATCGCATTAAATTCAAACTGGCCTCGTTGTACAAGTTGTCATGTTGGATACGGCTGGAAAGATACCTTATTTGATTTTAAGAATGAGCAAAATGTTGATTGCATTGTATGCCATGATAACACAGGCAAATATGTGAAAGCGCCAACCAAAGCGGGCTATCCGGCAGAAAATGTTGATTTGGTGAACGTAGCCCAAAATGTGGGAATGCCAACTCGTCAAAGTTGTGGAACCTGCCATTTTTATGGGGGTGGTGGCGAAAATGTAAAACATGGCGATTTAGAATCGGCCTTAGTAAACCCACCGGCAAATTTTGATATTCATATGGGTGAAAATGAAATGCTTTGCCAGGATTGTCATGAAACTGAAAGCCATGGTATAAAAGGGGTTTCACTCGCAGTGAATACAAAATTAGTTGACAAAGAAGTAGAATGTACAGACTGCCATGATATACCTGTTCATAATAACGCCGATCTGGACAAACATTCTGAGAAAATTGCCTGTCAAACGTGCCATATTCCTACCTATGCCAAAGAAAAGCCAAGAAAGGTTTACTGGGATTGGTCTGATGCCGGTAAAAAAATGGAAGTGCCAAAAGATAAATATGGGCAGCTTGCTTTTCACAAAAAGAAAGGTTCATTTGTTTGGGAAAAAGACATTAGGCCTGAATATCTTTGGTATAATGGAAATACTGAGCGCTACCTTCTTGGTGATAAAATAAATGAAAATGGCATTACACGTTTAAATTATCCGCTTGGAAATAAGGATGAAGAGAAATCAAAAATATACCCATTTAAAGTTCATCGCGGAAAACAGCTTTCCGATGCCCAAAATAAATATCTGCTAATTCCAAAATTATTTGGTGGCTATTGGAAGCATTTTGATTGGAGTAAAGCGGCTGAAGATGGCATGAAAGGTACTGGTTTTGCTTACTCGGGAAAATATGAATTTGTTGAGACTGAAATGTATTGGCGGGTAAATCATGAAGTTATTTCAGGCGAAAATGCATTAAGCTGTCTAAGCTGCCATGGAGATAATGGTCGTATGGATTGGGAGGCTCTTGGCTATAAAAATAATCCTGCATCTGAGGATGATATTGCTAAAATGAAAAAATAAATTTCCACCGAATAATAAATAAACAACAAGAAATACAATTTAGGCCGTCTCAAAAGGGCGGTCTTTTTTGTGTGGCACGTATTTGTAAAGATTATAGCGTAGCATAAAACTTCAAATTATCCTACATTAGCCGATATCTTTAAAATTACTTCAAAGACAATCATTTCTTGAGGGGGAAATGGATACACTTTCTGCTATTCAAAAAAAATTTAACGAGCTAAATAGTGATTCTGTAGCGCAGATATCTTCGCTTTTTATGGAGCTTTCTTCTCAACTAAAAAAAGAAAATGCTTCGGAGGGAGTACAGAAATGCCTTGACCGTCTGTTTAAAAAATGGATGGCACTCAACCAGGGTTTAACAACTGAAAGTAAAAAAATGTTAAGCAGCCTTGAGCAATCCGTAAAGCTGCAGGAATATTATCTTGAAGAGAAACGGCGTTTTGAAGCGTTGTTTGTTTCCGGGATTGTTTTTACCTCCATAACTGAAATGCAACAGCTTATGGAAAAGGCTATTACAACCATCGTTAAAGAGTTAAGAGCAGATGCAGGTTTCATTGTTTTGACTGATAAGGATGGTCAGGTTAGTCATACTTTTGCCCGTAACATGGATCCTGATGAAGATAAATCGGCTAAAGAAATGAGCATGTCGGTTGTAGAGCGTTCAATGCATCGAAGTAAGCCTGTCAACATGGATAATGATAATGATGACACAAATATTTCATTGTTTGAAGCCAACAGCGTTATAAACCTTGGAATAAAGTCGGCCTTGTGTGTGCCGTTGCTTACCGAACAAAAAGTATTGGGCGCAGTCTACCTGGATAGACGAGATAGTGAACAATCTTTTACTGAAGCAGATTTGAAATTTTTTATGTCATTTGCCAGGCAGATTGTGCAGGGCATGGATATTTCTCAGGAAATCAGCAATCTTGAGGATAAATTGATTGATGAAGCAAACCTGCGTTTTGAGGATTTGCGTAAAAATTTTGATTGCCGGGAAATTATTGGGAATAGTAAAAAGCTTTTTGAAATTCTAAAAATTGCATCCAAAATAAGTGCAACAAATGCTTCTGTTATTATTCTTGGTGAAAATGGAACCGGGAAAGAATTGATCGCACAAGCAATACATAAAAATAGCCGCCGGGCCGAAAAACCTTTTGTTGCAATCAACTGTAGCGCTATCCCAAGGGATTTGCTTGAATCGGAATTATTTGGCTATGAAAGTGGTGCATTTACAGGAGCTAATAAATCTAAGGAAGGCAAGTTTGAACTGGCCAATGGCGGTACATTGTTTTTGGATGAAATTGGTGAAATGTCTGTAAACCTACAGGCAAAACTTTTGCGTGTCATCCAAACACAGGAAATTGAACGTCTTGGTTCAGTACGTCCCAAAAAAATAGATGTCCGTATTCTTTCTGCAACAAACCGCGAACTACAAACCTTAATTAAAGAAGGCGAATTTCGCGAAGATTTATATTATCGTCTCAAAGTAGTTGAGTTAACCATGCCTCCACTTCGGGAACGTAAAGAAGATATTGAAGCACTGTCCGGTTACTTTCTTTCAAAACATGCCCAAAACAATGAGGTTCTTAAACTTAGTGAAGAAGCATTGTTTATTTTAGAAGAATATGACTGGCCGGGCAATATCCGGGAACTGGAAAATGTAATATTGCGGGGCATTGTTCTTGCAAAAGAAAATGAAATTCATCCTGATGAGTTGCCGGAGGAGTTACATCAAAAAGCAGAAGATATGCCAGCTGTTGGTGTTGGGAATTCTCTTGCCGACGCAGAACTTGAGTTTCGCAGAATGTATGTGCTGAGGACTTTGAGAAATGCAGGTTCAAAAGCAGAAGCCGCAAAAATACTTGGAATAAACCGCACTCACTTTTACCGTATTCTTTCACAACTTGGTATAGAATAACTGATTGTAAGATTTAGTTCTTTTAACCAAATAATTGAGTAGAAGATTTTTTTTCAAAACTCTACCATTCTAACAAACCTTTTTTAGAATTACATAACTCTTGTCGCATTTATGCAACATACCCGCCTTTTTATGCTGTCTGTAAATTGAGACAATATTATTCTTCGCTTCCAATAGTTTTGTAGATAAACCCATATAAATACACAACTTGTCGTTTATTTAAAAAATCATGGCATGTCCTTTGAATAATGTGATTTAAAAAATGAGGACCGAATGCGAAAACAAATTCTAATCGTTGAAGAAAACAAAGAGGAATTACGCAAACTGCGGAAATTACTCTCTCGTGAAGGCTATAATATTATGACAGCGATGGACAAAGATACAGCGATTGAGATTTGTCAAAACCTGGATATATCATTTATTCTATCAAGCACATCTATTTTAGATTTAAAAAAACCATTAAAATAAAATTACCAATTATTCATTTAGGAGGAGTTATGAGAAGTGTACGTCTCAAAGTAGTTGTATTATCATTGTTTACCATTTTGTTTTTAGCCGGTTGTGGTGCAATCACTAAAATGACCGGTAGCCTTGTTGGTTCGTTATTAACAAAGAGCACCGACAACTTAAATAATGCGGCAATCCAGGTTTATTTTATGCGTAATGTTTACCCAAAGGCCACAAATGTGGTTGAGGTTGATTATATGGGTGAAAGCTGGCAGGAGAATGGTAATATGGTTTTTGTCAGCTTCTTAAACAGGGATGGAATGGGTATGTTGACCGTAGATGGAACTGTAGAAATTGATGGTGAAATAGTCCCCCATGTTAAAAATGGATTTTATGGAAAATGGATTGGAAAAGATGATCTATCTCCAAAGCACGTTGTCATTAAAACAAAAACCGGCCAGACAGCCGAGTTTACAGTAAGTGCGCCAGAGCCAATTAAAATTAAGTCTGTAAATGGAAAAAGCAGCGGCGCGGAAATAAATGTTGAAAAAGATCTGGTATTGGAATTGGAAAGCCCTAATACAAATAAGAATACAGAGATAAAAATAGGGATGATTAACAGTATTATGGGAATGCTTGCTTTTACAGATGCGGGCGTATTTAAGTATGATGATAAGTTAACCATACCTGCTGTTATGTGGGAAAATACAGGGTCAGGAATGTCCCCTAAAGAAGGTGAAAACTGGTTGAAAGTCGAGCGTTTTAACGTAATCCCTACTAACGTTAAAGGCGTTGGTGCATCACAGGTTATTGGTATGTCTTTAGATTGTGTTCCAGTTAATGTGACAGGTGAAATTGATGAAAATATTTTTGGTACTTCCTCAAATTATGGTTTACGTGTTACTGAAGAGTTTGAAACAGAAAATGGTAAGCTGAACATTGACATATCGAAACCAACAGCATTTTTAGGCCGCCCGATGAAAAGTGGAAAGAAATTTGCGATGGCCTCGTTTACAGTCAGGGCAACGAAACTCCAGCAATCAAGAACAGATGTTTCTCACACAATGACTCATAAAATAACCACAACAACCACAAAAACTTTTCCAAAATTACCAGATTCTTATTGGGAAAATTTGGTGAACGGTTTGTATGCTGATTTTGAAAAAGTCTTAAATAATAATTATGATATGGAGTTAATTCCAATTTCAGATGTATTGAAAGCACCTTCATACAGTCGTTTGGAACCAATTAGTGATAATGTGTCAGTTGTGGAAGTTGAAAAAAGTTATAAGGGAACAAAAAATTTAATACCTACAACAGTATCCGCAATTGTTGACAATATTTCTACAACCTTTGCTTCTGACAGGGTTGATGCACGGTTAATTAAGGAATTAGGAGTAGATGGGCTTATCGCTGTAACATTGGATTTAGAAATGAACTGGGAAACTGCTGCTCTCTCACCGCGGATGAGTATACGTATCTCCGGAGCTCCAAATGGATATATTGCCGGCCCAACAATTTATTTGCAAGGTGTGATAACAGGCCAGGGCGTGGATTGGGATGAAGCACGAATGGAAGCTAATTATGTTATGGAGGCTTTACCTAATACTATCCGACAGAAAGATTTAATGAAAGCGCTGGATACTGCATTTAAGAAAATGTATGCAGCTGAAAAAGAAAAAGGTTATGATGCTCTTTGGGCAATCAAATAATCGCAAATAAAATCTCTCAAATATGCCTCCGAGAGAATATAGCGGAAGTCTTGGTCAGGGACTTCCGCTTTTTTTATTATGGTAAAATTTTTGCCAATCATAAAAACCCCTTGGAATCAGTTATAACTTCTCCCACCAACTAATGATAGTACAATGTAAAATTATTTAATTAATCCTGAGAGGAAATAAAAAAAGCCCAGTAATAATTGTCTACCAGGCTTACAAAAGTTTAAGTTATTTTAATTAGTCCGTCTAACTATGCGCAGACGAATCAAATCATCCTTAATTATTGGCGACTCTCCAGTAACCTTATGAATAAGTGTAATAAAAGCTGATGTTAATTCGACTGATGTGAAATTACAATGACCATACCTGTTTATGGCGCGAGTAGTTAAAAAGTCGCTATTTCCAGCTTCAGCTACTTTTTCGATATACAAATCCTGTTGCCATTTTGGTACAATCGGGTCTTTAAATGTGTGAATCATTACCAAAGGCTTAAAAATGTTTCCTGATGTTTGATAAGTGTTTTCTATCTCAGCTAAAGCATTTTCATCTGCTGAAAACCTTTGCACACCTGCATTAAACAATCGCATAAATGCACCTCCGCTGTAAACTCTTTCGGAGTTATCGAAAGGTTGGCCACCTAAAACTTCTGCAGCATTATTTGTGGCAAAAACGTTGTACCAAAGCAGGCTGACAATTGTATTTGCGATTGAATAATCCGGATCAGAATTATTAACAGCGGCGCGGTTAATTTTTAAAACCATTGCCGCCCCGGCAGGGTTTTCTTCAATGGCCGAGAGTATTGCCGGTATATAAACAGTTTCAAAATTATCCATTACTTCCTGCGGAATATCTACAGCGCTGCCTGGGATAACACCCGGAAAAAAGAAATCAAATGTAACCCGGAAATCTCCAAAATAATTTATTTGTTCTGCAAAATCACCAGTCGGTCCGCAAATAGAAAGTGCACCATCATAAAGAAAGAAATTTTTCTCCATGCTTAAATTGGTAATTAAACCACCCTCAGATGCGCCAATTAGGTAAACCCGTCTCGCCCGTCCAAAATTATTTTTAAAAATATCAATTAAGTCCGCCAGGTCCGCCATACCTTCTTTAACTGCTAATCCATTTTTTGAATAACTTGTAGTGGCAAAGGCATATCCTAAATCTGTAATTATTTTCTCCATGGATGTGGTATCATCAATACTTAAATCAGGCAGAGCGATTGGTTCTGTTGCAGAAACATATCCATGAGCATATAAAACAAGCTCCCTGTTCCAGATATCAGGAACGCAAATTTTATAAAATGCACCACTTTTCTGTTGGCCCTCAGTGCAACTTACGCCGTCAATAGTTTCCTGGAAAACAACTTTGGATTGTTGTGAAGTTTCTGAATTAATTATAGATGAATCTGTTGAACATGAACTAAAAATTAATGCAAATGTGAAGAGAATCGAAAAGAGTTTTGCGGATTTTATTTTAATATTAGCTGATCTCATATAATTTCCTGGGTTAAAGGTAATAATTGGTATTTAACAAGGTTAAAAAAGAAAACTAAAATTTTCATTTTGTTAAATAACACTATTTAAAGTAAAAAGAAGATTACCTATTGATTGGTTAAATTAAATTATCAGTATAGAATGAGCTAGATTTGAAGAGTTAATATATTCATAAAGCCCAGTATTAGCAAGCTCGGTGGGCTTTTCTAAAAAAATGTTAAACTTTTCCCGGTAATAATATTTTTATTGAGTTGTTTTTTATACCTTATTGCCAACAGGCTTTAATTGACTTGATGTTTATGCGGCACTAAATTAAATGGTTCTAAAAACACATTTAGAGATCAGGTTATGAAAGATGTATGGAAAAAATTTGAAGAAAATGGATTGACACATAGCAGCATGCATCACTTAATGGCTGTTTATGAGTTGTTAAAAAATAATGGCTATGCACGTGGTATTGATGTTGCCAATTATCTGGATATTAGCAGATCGAGTGTTTCTGTAACTTTGCATAAACTTTTGGCAAAGGGATACATAACCGAAGACGATAATAAGTTTTATCAATTAACATATGAAGGCAAAGAACTTGCAAACGATGTTTTAAGCATACGCAGGATTGCCAAAACATTTTTTGTTGATGTATTAAATCTTCCTGAGGAGATCGCGGAAGAAGATGCTTGTAAAGTTGAGCACTTGTTAAATCATGAAACAGGAGAAAGGCTTTTTAAATTTGTTAGCTTCTTTCTTTCTCAAGAACCGAGCAGTATTGAGTTTCGTGAGAGTTTTAAGAAATATGTTCATAAATGCAGTGATGATTGTGAAATTTGCGATGATGACTGTTTTATCAAATAAAGTCCATTTTGCCATATAAAATACCTTAAAAAGAATTGCAAAAAAACAGACGCTGCGGTAATTTCGCTGCTGTGAAAATTCAAATATTAATAATCCTTACAATATTACTTTCATTATTGTCATTTGCCCAGGAACCGGCATCCACTAATATTGTATGGATTGAGAAAAATATAAACTCAATATTGGATTCACTTAAGATTGAAAAGTCCATAAATGGAAGTACTATTGAGATTAAACTTGGAGTTGTAAAAGGAGAAAAAAAAGGATTTATAAAAAATCAGGTTCTGAGTTATTTGAGTAAAAAACAATCTGAGAAAAAGCTTGAAACCTTTTCAAAATTTCACATTGAACAATTCAACACAACCATCGTTTACGAACAGAATTCGGATGGTTTTTTAAATTTAAATACCTATTATTTACGGAAAAATAAAATAACATTTTCTGGTTGGATTGAAGATTCAACTTCAAAAACAATCAAATCGTTTAATATAAATAAAGTTTTTAGTAACGAACTGAAAATCGAAAATCTGGAGCAGATTGAAGTTAGTCCATATTCTTTTAGCAAGGGTGAAATAAAAGATTTATCGTTTTGGACAAGCACACTGGAACCAATTTTAGTTGGCGGGTCAGTGGCAGTAATAGTTTATCTGTTTTTTTCAGTTAGAAGCTAAACAACGTGTTTAAGGAGAATTTTATCTTGAAAAGAGTTTTTTTAGTTATTGTACTAGCCCTGTTTTTAATTAGCTGTGGTGGAAATAAACCAACCCCGGAATGGAATGCCAGCGATTATTTTAAAGCTGCCAAAGAAAAATTTGACGATGAAAGTTACTTTGAAGCTTCGAACGATTTTAATGTTGTTTTGTTAAGATTTGCAGGTAGTGTTGTGGCTGATAGTGCGCAATTTTATCTGGCAGAATCTCATTTCAAAATGGGTGATTATCTTATTGCCGGTGTTGAATTTGAGAAATTAATTAATGATATGAATCAGAGCCCATTAGTTAAGCAATCACAAATGAAGTTAGCTGACAGCTATTATGAACTTTCACCGAGATCTGCACTTGACCAGGAGTATACCTTAAAGTCAATCCGCGAATACCAATATTTCATTGATGAATTTCCTACGGACACATCAAAGCAAACTGCTGAAAAACGAATTTTTGAGCTGCGTGGTAAACTAAGTAAAAAAGAATGGCAAAATGCCGAAATTTACCGCAAAATGAAGGAATTTAAAGCAGCAATAATTTATTATGATCAGGTTCTTTCAAAATATTATGATACTGATTGGGCTGATGATTCACAATATGGAAAAGTTATTACCCTTATCGAAGCGGAAGATGTTGAGCAGGCAAACTTGGAAGCAGTAAAGTTTGAAGAACAATTCCCTGATAGTGAACTGCTGGAAAAATTGTTAGATTCGAAAAAAGAAATTAAAGAAATGCAGGATGAGCTGGCCAAAAATGAAAAAAGTGAATAATTCTATTGGCTTATTTGGGGGAACGTTCGATCCACCACATATTGGCCACATGGTTGTTGCAGAATGGCTAAGTGAGGTTCTGGAAATTGAAAAAACTTTTTTTATCCCTACCAAAATTCATCCCTTAAAAAAAAGACCGGAAATAAGCACGTCTACAATAAGAAAAGAGATGATTACTGCAGTTTTGCAGGATTATGCAAATTTTGAATTAAGTACATTTGAAATTGACCGTGATACTATTTCTTACACAATTGACACAATTAAACATTTTAAAACTAAATATCCTCAGAGTGAAATATTTTACCTTATCGGCGCTGATAACCTGGATTCTTTTTTACAGTGGAAAGATCCGTTCCAAATTTTAGAGTTATGCTATTTAGTGGTTTACAACCGTGGGACTAAAAACGAAAAAAATGATCTTATTGACCACCCAAAAGTTTTGACAATTGAAAGTCCACTTATAGAGATATCTTCGAGCCATGTGCGAAAACGAATCGCAAAACAAATGCCTTTTAGAAGTCTTGTCCCGCATCAAGTGTTCCAGTATATTACCCAAAACAAATTATATAAAAATAACAGTTGAAAATCCTGCCCTGAGTTTTGATTAGGAATATGGATGTTTTTTTTTATTAAATTTTTGCACAATTTCACTCACTATATTTTTTATTACAATTTTTAGGATAAACATTTCGTGTTCCTTGCAAAAGTTGTTGGTTCTGTCTGGGCCACCAAAAAGACTGATAATCTATCTAATTTGAAGTTTTTGGTTGTAAACCCAATTAACTTAAAAAAAGACCCGCTTACTGATGTAATAGTTGTTGCCGATGTTCTTGGAGCCGGTGTTGGTGAAACTGTAATTTGTGCATATGGTCATGCAGCACGTAAAGCAATCTCATCTCAAAACCCGGCCGATTTGAGCATTGAAGCTGCGGTGATTGGAATTGTTGACAAAATTGATATTGATAAATCTAAAATAGAATAGGAATTCTATGGCTTCTCTAACAGAAAACCAAATAAGACAAATTGCCGAACAGGCGCTAAAGCAATTAGGCGACCATGCCACAGCTGCCAATATCGAGCAAGTAGTTCACGAAACGGTTCAACGGTTGAGCAATGAGTCACCGCAAGAAAATCAGCAAAAAAACACATCTTTGCCAAACAATAACAAAAAAACGGATCGTGTGATTGTTACAGCATTTGGTAAAAACAAAATCGGGATTCTCGCCGGGATGACAGGTTGTCTGGCCACTACTAAATGTGACGTGATTGATCTTTCGCAAAAAATATTGCAGGAGTTTTTTACAATTATGCTTTTAGTGGATATCTCATATTCTGATTTATCGTTTGAGCAAATAAAAGATGAGCTGGTTAAAACCGGTGAAGAATTTGATCTCAAAGTAATTGTTCAGCATGAAGAAATATTTAAAACTATGCACAGGATTTGATTATGCAAATTGAATTGGCAGAAATACTTGAAACGATACGCATGACCGAGGTTGAGCATTTTGATATCCGTACGGTTACAATGGGTATTAATCTAAAAGATTGTTCAAGTGATAACCTGGAATCACTCAAACAAAATATTTATGAAAAAGTTACCCGCTCAGCTGCCGAGCATGTAAAAACTGCAGAAATGATTGAATCCGATTTTGGTATTTCGATTGCAAATAAAAGGGTTTCCATTACACCACTTTCTTTGGTAGCAGATGGTTTTTATGCGGAAGATTTTGTGGAGCTTGCCCAGGTGCTGGATAAAGCCGCTGATAATTTGGGAATAGATTATCTGGGTGGATATTCTGCATTGGTACAAAAGGGATTTAGTAAAGGTGATCTTAGCCTTATTAAATCTATCCCGGAAGCACTTTCCACAACAAAACATATTTGCTCTTCTATAAATGTTGCTACTACAAAAGCCGGAATAAATATGGATGCTGTTTACCTGATGGGCAAAATGATAAAAGAGACAGCAGAAAAAACAGCAGACCAGGAAGGAATTGGCTGCGCAAAACTTGTTGTTTTTGCCAATGCACCGGAAGATAATCCGTTTATTGCCGGGGCTTTTCATGGAGTAAGCGAACCAGATATAGTAGTCAATGTTGGTATTAGCGGGCCAGGAGTTATTTTACGGGCTGTACAAGAGGCACCTCATCATAATTTTAGTTCGCTGGCTGAAAAGATAAAAGGAATGGCGTTTAAAATTACGCGGGCCGGAGAATTTGTTGGCCGTAAAGTGGCCGAGATTCAAAACCTGCCATTTGGAATTGTTGATATTTCCCTGGCTCCAACACCCATGCCCGGTGATAGTATTGCCGACATTTTAAAAGCTATGGGAATTGAAGATGTGGGCGCTGCTGGAACAACAGCTGCTTTGGCAATGCTTAATGATTCGGTAAAACGAGGCGGTCTTATGGCATCATCGCATGTGGGCGGAATGAGCGGGGCTTTTATTCCAATTTCCGAGGATCAGGGGTTTATTTCAGCCGCGGAAAAAGGCCACATTACTTTGGAAAAAATGGAAGCCATGACCAGCGTATGCAGCGTTGGGATTGATATGGTTGCCGTGCCCGGAGATACATCTTCTGAGGTTATTGCAGGTTTAATTGCCGATGAATGTGCCATTGGTGTTGCCAATAGTAAAACAACTGCTGTTCGTGTTATTCCAGTTCCGGGAAAAGATGTTGGAGAAGCAGCGGATTATGGTGGTTTGCTTGGTGTGGCTCCGATAATGCCAATCTCAAAATTGAATAATGACCAGTTTATTAAACGAGGTGGACGGATTCCCGCGCCGGTTAAAGGAATTAATAATTAATTTTGAAAATTATGTCAAAAAAAAGAAAAATAAAAGTAGCAATTGCCCAGGTAAACTCTGTTTTAGCGGATCTTGACAGGAATATTGACAAGCATATTGAGTTTATTGAACAGGCCATATCACAAAAGGCTGATCTTATTGTTTTCCCGGAGTTATCGCTAACAGGATATTCATTAAAAGATGCCACATTTGATGTAGCTTTGGCCAAAAATGATCCCCGATTGGATAGAATCCGCGACCTGAGTTCAAAGATTTCTATTTCCTGCGGGATTGTAGAGATGGGTGATCGCTTTGAGTTTTATAATACCAATCTTTTTTTCGAAGACGGTAAACTTTTGACTACACACCGTAAAGTTTATTTACCTACTTATGGTGTTTTTGAAGAAGAACGATACTTCTCTTCCGGAAACCGCTTTCATGCTTTCGATTCTAAACTGGGTAAGTTTGGCACTCTTGTTTGTGAAGATATCTGGCATACAGCTTCGGGGCTAATTCTTGCTCTGGATGGAGCATCGATTATGCTGGTAACAGCTGCAGGCCTCACGCGTGGAACCACCAAAGATGACAAACCTGAAAACATAAGTGCCTGGGAAACTATTGTAAAATCATTGGCAATTTCAACAACATCGTACGTTGTATTTGTAAACCGGGTTGGAGTAGAAGACGGATTAATATTTTGGGGTGGTTCGGAACTGGTTCAGCCAAACGGGAAAGCTGTTGGCAAGGCAGAATATTTTGAAGAAGAACTTCTTATTGCAGAAATAGATATGCATGTTCTTAAACATGCTCGTTTAAATACTACTTTATTGAGCGATGAAAAACTGCCTGTTTTAATTGAAGAGTTTACACGGGTTCATAAAAAGAATAAAGATTACTGATAATCTCTTTCCTCTCTTTCTATTAATTGAAAAAAACTCATTGTACTTTAAAGGTCTAACTGTTACCAATTTAAATTCCTATAAAGAGAATAGAATGAAATCACTGAATCGCGCATGGTTGGAAAAAAATAAAAAATGGTTTATTCCAACAATAATTACTAGCGGAGTTCTATTAATAATTACTTTTGTTTCCTTGTTTGTTTTTACCATTATAGGTCATATAAAAGAAAGTGAAGCCTATCAGGAAACAATGGGGGTTGTAAGAACCAATGAGGTTTGTCTTAAATATTTGGGCAATCCAATTGAAACCGGATTTTTAATTTCAGCAAGTTTTAGCATTAGCGGATCATCAGGTAGTGCCTCTTTAAGCATTCCAATTAGTGGCCCAAAAGGTGAGGGATACATTTTTTCTGAAGCCATAAAAAAATTAGGTAAATGGAAGGTTATAGATATTGTTTTCGAAATAAATGAAAATAGATTTGTTTTATTAGAAAGCAGCCGTTAAAATTTTTGTTTTATTTGTTATTTATATGACTAAGAATGCAGAGTTTCCAAGCATCTTAATAATGTATCCAGAAACTTTTGCTCTTTTTAATTTAAAAAACTAAATTCGGGCTTTTTATCCGGAAGATAATTTAGGACGTAAGGGAGGATCCATGGATCTCAAAGAAATACAAAAGTTAATAAAAATGGTAGAATCAGCTGAAATCAGCGAATTTGAAATTGAAGAAAAAGGTAATAAAATACGAATCAGTAAAAACAATTCTGCAAATTCAAATAATGAAACACACATAATCCCAACAATGATGCCGCAAATGCAGGCTCCTGTTGCCGCTGCACCTGCCGCAGCTCCTGTAGCCGATTCTGCCTCTGCGCCAACACCGGCAAAAAATGATAATGTAATTGAAGTGCGGTCACCAATGGTTGGTACATTTTACCGTGCAGCAGGACCGGACTCCGATCCATACACAGATGTGAATAAAACTGTAAAAGCCGGTGATGTTTTATGTATTGTTGAAGCTATGAAATTGATGAATGAAATTGAATCTGAAGTTTCAGGTAAAATAGTTGAAATTTTAGTGCAAAATGCCCAGCCTGTTGAATATAATCAGGTATTATTCCTGGTCGAAAAAGGCTAACAGCATTATAATAGATTTAATAAAAGGGAAAGGTGCATAACCATTCCCTTTTTTTTTGATTTGATTACCAAATCTTTGCTTAATAATCTTCCCTTTAAGCTTGTAATGATTTATATTAAATTCTAAATTTAGAATCTTAAAAATTTAAAAATAACTACGATCTAATTTTTCAAACCAACATAGCCATTTTCATAAAAAGACAATGGGATTAAAATATAGTTTGTTCGGGAGGAAATTTGTTTAATAAAATTTTAATTGCTAATCGCGGAGAGATTGCGCTGAGGATTATCCGCGCTTGCCAGGAGCTTGGAATTAAAACGGTTGCTGTTTACTCAGAGGCCGATGAAGACTCGCTACACGTCCGTTTTGCTGATGAGGCAATTTGTATTGGACCGGCAAAAGGGATTGATAGTTATTTGAAGCCCGACAGAATAATTGCCGCGGCTGAAGTGACAGGTTCTGAAGCTATTCACCCGGGATATGGATTTTTATCAGAAAATGCAGAGTTTGCAGATATGTGCGCTTCGCACGGATTTAAATTTATAGGGGCGCCGGGCAAAGTTATTAGAATGATGGGTGATAAAGCGCAGGCAAAAGAAAATATGAAAAGCGCCGGAGTTCCTGTTGTGCCAGGCAATGAAGGTGTAATTACCAATTTAGACGAAGCAAAAAAACTTGCTGAAGAAATGGGATTCCCGGTCATTTTAAAAGCAGTTTCTGGTGGTGGTGGCCGCGGAATGCGTATTGTCAATTCTGTTGATGAGTTTGAAGTTAATTATCAGATGGCCAGTTCGGAAGCTGCGGGGGCTTTTAATAACCCGGATATGTATCTTGAAAAATTTATCCAAAACCCGCGTCACATAGAAATCCAGATAATGGCTGATCAACATGGAAATGCTGTTTACCTGGGTGAGCGTGAATGCAGTATACAACGCAGACATCAAAAATTAATTGAAGAAGCGCCTTCCGCAGTTGTATCTGAGGAATTACGGAAAAAAATGGGACAGGTATCCGTTGCAGGATCAAAAAAAGTTGGATATGAAGGCGCCGGAACGATTGAATTTTTACTAGATTCTGATGATAATTTTTATTTCATGGAAATGAATACACGGATTCAAGTGGAGCATCCTGTTACCGAGATGATTTACGACCGGGATTTGCTGAAAGATCAAATTCGGGTTGCATCCGGTGAAGAGTTGGGCTATACACAGGACGATCTCAAAATTAGAGGCCATGCCATAGAATGCCGTATCAATGCTGAAGATTGGGAACGTAACTTTATGCCAAATCCCGGAGAGGTAACCAGCTTTCATGTTCCTGGTGGCCCCGGAGTACGGGTTGATTCTCATGTATACCAACGTTATAAAATCCCGCCATTTTATGATTCGCTTATTGCCAAGCTTATTTGCTATGGGAAAACCCGCGCAGAAGCGACTAGTAGGCTAAACAGGGCGTTGGATGAATTTGTAATTGAAGGTGTTAAAACAACAATCCCTTTTCATAAAAGGCTTATTGCCACACGGGAATTTGTAGAAGCAGATTTTGATACCGGTTTATTAGATAGAATAAATTTACTTGATGAACAGGAGGTTTCATGAATATTCCTTCAGAATTAAAATATACAAAAGACCATGAATGGGCAAAACTTGAAGGTGATATTGTTACTGTAGGAATTACAGATTATGCACAGGGCGAACTTGGTGATGTCGTTTTTGTTGAATTGCCTGCTGCTGGTGATGAGGTAAGCCAGGATGAAACATTCGGCACAATTGAAGCTGTTAAAGCAGTTGCCGATCTATTTAGTCCGCTTACGGGTGAAGTTGTCGAAATAAATGAAGCCTTGACTGACCAACCGGATATTGTAAATAGCGATCCTTACGGCGAAGGCTGGATGGCAAAAATTAAAATACCTGATGAAAGTGAATGGAATGCCTTAATGTCTGATGAAGATTATAAGAATCTTATCGGGTAATAAATTTCTGCTTTAAAAGATCTGGTTTGGAATATAAATGCAAAAAATACTAATAGCCGATGACAACGAGGAAATGCTGGACACGCTTGTCCGTATTTTTGGACTTTATGATTTTGAAGTCATTAAAGCTTTAGATGGTAAAGAAGCTATTACTGCGGCAGAACAAAATATACCGGATATTATTATTTTAGATGGCATGATGCCTATTATGGATGGATTTGAAGCATGCCAGATTTTAAAACAGAAAAAGGCAACAAAAGAGATTCCCGTTGTTTTTTTGACTGCAAATTTTATGGAATTGCGCGACAGGATAAAAGGACTTGAACTTGGCGCAGATGACTACCTGCTGAAACCTTTCAACTCCAAAGAACTCGTTGCTAGAATTAAATCCATTATCAAAAGAACGGAAACTACTAAAAAGCTTAGAGAGGATAACCAGCAGTTAATAAATAAAAACAGTCTTATCGAAGACGAATTTAAAAAGCTGTTGGAAAGCAAAAAAAATGTAGAACAAAATCCTGTAACAGATTCATCGACAGGATTATACAAATTTGACTTGTTCAAAGACCAGGTTGAAAACGAACTGCAAAGGTCTTTGCGTTTTAGCAACGATCTTTCCTTAATCCTGATCAGTTTTGATAATCTTATAAAGATAAAAGATTCGCTTGGCTCTCAGCTATACAATTATTTTGTTATTAAAATTGCTAATTTTATTTTAAACCAAACACGTACTATTGATATCGTGTCATTTAATGAGAAAACCGGTTTTTATATTTTGTTGCCCCAAACTGATTTTGACGGGGCAAACGCTAAAGCTGCAAATATTAAAGAGACCCTTAAAGCAAACAAGTACATTGATGAAGAAATACTAAAAACACTAGAGTTTTCGAAAAAGAAGCTTTCTGACATTTCAAAACTAAGTTTTAAGTTTGGTGTTTCATCAAATAGTAAAGATGATTCAATAGCAAAAGCTGATGATTTATTACAGATTGCCGAAAAAGCTTTAGGTGAGTTGCCAGAAAACTAAATTAAAAAGCTTCCATTTAAATGGTGATATATTATGGCCGAAAAAATATTAATTGTTGATGATAATCCAAGTGTATTAAAGCTTTTAAATATAAGCTTAACAAAAGCCGGGTATGAAATTGTAGAAGCAGAAAACGGTGAAGAAGCTTTTGTTGCAGCAAATGAAAACCTTCCAGATCTGATTATTTCTGATATTATGATGCCACAAATGGATGGCCTGGAGCTTTGCTGGATGATCAGGGAAAACTCCAAAGTGCCAATGGTTCCTTTTATTTTTCTTACATCATTTGATGATCCTGAAACAGAAGTAAAGGGTTTCCGCGCAGGTGCAGATAAATATTTGAATAAACCAATCGAGAGAAAAGACTTACTTGAAAAAGTTCAGGAACTACTCGACAGGAAGAAAAAGGTTAATGACGTAGCAAAGACAGAACTTGATAATAAGGGATTTGCGGGTGATTTAAGTGACCTCTCAATTGTTGAACTTGTTCAAATGCTAAACCTAAATAAAAAATCCGGTGTTTTACATATTAAAGCCGATGTGGATGGTGAAATCTATTTAAAGGATGGCCAACTACACGCTGCAAGTTGCAAGGGTTTAGATGGTGAAGAGGCTGTTTATAAGCTTGTAGAGCAACTTAAAGGTAAATTTAATTTTGAATTAAGTGACGTTTCAATTGAACGCAATATTAATAATTCCACAATGAATGTTATTATGGAAGCATGTCGGATAATGGATGAAAGCCGGCTCGATGGCCAGGGTTAAGCAATAAGACTTTTATTCTCAATTAGGAGTATCCTCAGAAAACCGAAATGCAACAAGTACCTAACTAACTCAATTTGCATAGTCAATTACTCTAATCATCTTAAAAATTAAACTAAATGTATAAAATTTTAATATGTGATCCGCTTTCGGACACAGCAGTTGAAATATTGGGCGAAGCGCCTGATTTACAATACACCGAAGCATTCGGATGTTCTGAAAATGATTTGATAAAAATTATTCCGGATTACAATGCTGTAATTATTAGAAGTGCAACAACCATTACCAAAAAAATTATTGATAATGCTGATAATTTAAAAGTGATTGGCCGCGCAGGTTCCGGACTGGATAATGTTGATACAGACTATGCTGCAAAAAAAGGGATTAAAATCCTAAATACACCGGGTACAAATGCACCAGCTGTTGCAGAATTAGCTATCGGCCTTCTGTTTGGTTTGGCCCGATCAATACCCGCTGCGGACCAGAGTATGAAAGCCGGTAAATGGGCAAAAAAAGATTTCCCAGGTGTTGAGTTAAGCGGCAAGACACTTGGTTTAATTGGTTGCGGAACAATTGGTAAGCTTGTAGCTAAAAAAGCATATAACCTGGGAATGGATATTTTAATACACAACCGTTCGGATGTAGCAATTGACTCAATCAAATTTAAACAGGTACCACAGAATAAATTGTACGCAAGTAGCGATTTTATTTCAATCCATCTGCCTAAATCGCCCGAAACAAATAGTTTTATAGGTGCCGCTCAGTTCAACTTAATGAAAGATAATGTGCGAATTGTTAATGTGGCACGCGGTGGAATTGTTAATGAAAAGGATTTGCTCGCGGCTCTAAATTCAAATAAAGTTGCAGGAGCAGCAATTGATGTCTATGAAAATGAACCAAATTTTAATAGAGAACTTGCATCGCATCAGAGTGTGATAGCTACTCCTCATATTGGTGCATCTTCTTATGAATCCCAGCAAAGGGTTGGTGTTAGGATTATTGACCAGGTGTTGGAATTTTTACGATCGAAATATATATTCTTTTAAACCAAATTATTCTCGATTTGGGACAAATATTAAATCAGGAGTTTTAAAATGTTAAGCAAAGAGTTTAAATTGAAAATTGGTCTGGCGGAAATGCTTAAGGGTGGCGTTATAATGGATGTAACAAACCCAACACAGGCCAAAATTGCTGAAGATGCAGGAGCTGTTGCCGTAATGGCCCTGGAACGTATTCCTGCAGATATAAGGGCTGATGGAGGGGTTGCCCGAATGTCAAGCCCAAAAATGATACGGGATATCCAGGCCGTAGTTTCCATTCCTGTGATGGCTAAATGTCGTATCGGCCACTTTGCTGAAGCACAGGTTTTACAATCTTTGGGAATTGACTTCATCGATGAAAGTGAAGTTTTGACACCTGCCGATGATGTGAACCATGTTTGGAAACATAGTTTTAAAGTGCCGTTTGTTTGTGGTTGCAGAAATCTTGGAGAAGCGTTACGACGCATTTCAGAAGGAGCAGCAATGATCCGAACAAAAGGCGAAGCCGGATCCGGAAATATTGTTGAGGCTGTTCGTCATATGCGTACAGTAATGTCTGAAATGAAAAAAGTTCAATCATTGGATGAGCATGAAGTAGTTACATTTGCAAAAAATATTGGAGCTCCGGTTGAATTGGTGCTATCTGTCCGCGAAACAGGAAAATTACCTGTTCCTAATTTTTCAGCAGGAGGAATAGCAACACCTGCTGATGCTTCTTTGATGATGCAGCTTGGTGCAGAAACCGTTTTTGTAGGTAGTGGAATATTTAAGTCTTCTGATCCGGAGAACAGGGCAAAAGCTATTGTAAGTGCTACAACACATTTTGATGATGCTGATGCGGTTTGCAAAGCAAGTGAAGCATTGGGCGAAGCTATGCCAGGCTTGGAAATAAGTTCAATCCCTGAAGATGAATTATTACAAAAACGGGGATGGTAATTGGCCGTAATTGGAGTTTTAGCACTACAAGGTGATTTTGAAAAACATGCGATAATTGTTCAAAAACTGGGATTCGAAGCCAGATTGGTAAAAGATGCAAAATCACTAAAACAGTGTGAGCGCTTGATTATACCCGGTGGTGAATCAACAACTTTTCTGAAGTTAATTGACCGCTTGAATTTGAGAGACGAGCTTAAAACATTTGGAAAAACCAAGCCAGTATTTGGAACCTGTGCCGGTTTGATAATTTTGGCCGATAAGGTTGAAAACGATAGTTTTGACACTCTGGGATTAATTGATATTTCAGTTTCAAGAAATGCATATGGCCGACAAATTGATTCATTTTGTGATACAGTTAAATTAGGCTTTGACAAAGACAATACATTTGAAGCATTTTTTATACGCGCGCCAAAAATACTTGAATGCCATGGTTCTGTAAAACCCCTTGCATACCATAATGATGACATTGTAATGGCGGCTAATGGCAATATTTTAGTCGCTTCTTTTCATCCAGAATTGACAGACGATTTACGAATACACGATTTTTTCCTCAATCATTTCTCTTAAATTCCGAAAAACCTCAATAGTTTTGATTTGTAACGGATCTCTAACACCTAAAATATTACATTATTGTTTTGGAAAATAAACCGATAGTAGTTTTATCTACAACGCCGGATTTAAAGTGTGCAAAAGAAATTGCGCATTTATTAGTTCAAAAGAAGAAAGCGGCATGTTGTAATATTATCCCAAATATAATATCTGTTTATGAATGGGATTCAAAAATAAATGAGGATAACGAATATTTACTTATAATAAAAAGTACTTCCGGAAAATATAAGGATCTTGAGCAATTAATTATTTCTAATCATCCTTACGATTTACCGGAAATTATTAGTGTAGATATCGAAAAAGGTTATCCTGCTTATATGAATTGGATTATTGAAAGTACAAGGTAAGAAAATGACATTGAATATTTCTGAGATTCGTAATGATAATAGATCGGGGTCATTTACCCTGACAATGAACACTTTAAAACTGTTTAAGAAATATCTGAATGAGAAGAAAAAATCTAATACTGATGCTGAAACAGTTTTTGAAGAAATGCAAATTGCTGCAAAAAACCTTATTAAGCATCAATCTAATATGGTCTTACTGAGAAAGGCTAATAACTCTCTTATTTCTTATTTTAAAAGGTTGTTAAAATCTGATAAAAATCCTGCAGAGCTATTTTCAGCCCTTGTAGAAAAAATTGAACTACTCGAAGAGGAATATCAAAACAATATTGATGTAATTGCCTCTAGCGGAGCAAAGCTGATCACTAATTTTAATAAAATACTTACTTATAGTAATAGCACTGTTGCAACTGATATTTTGAAAAAAGCAGATTCGCAAAAAAGAAAGTTTGAAGTATTTTGCCTGAAAAGCGATCCTCCCGGCGAGGGTGTTGAACTCGCAAAAAATTTAAATGAATTGGGAATTAAAACGACAATTGTTACAGATTCCCAGGCTGGTGTAATTATGAATGATATGAACCTGGTAATTATAGGGGCTGATCGATTATATGAAAAGGGATTTGTAAACAAATCTGGCACATTGGCCGTATGCCTTTTAGCAAAACATTTTAATATTCCAGTTTACTTAGCAGTTGAGACTACAAAAATTCTAAAAGAAACAGAAAGATCCATAAAAGATATTGAGCGGGACACAAAAGAAGTGTATACTGGGGATGAAAGCATTTCCGTAGTAAACAGTTATTATGAAAAGATTCCATTAACACTCGTTCATAAAGTAATTAGTGAGCAAGGTGTGTTTGAAACACCGGAATTTTCAAGTTGGTATTTGGGGGATTAGATGGTAAACGGCACATTCTTTACTAAACTAAAATCAAAAAAAGCGTTGGAGTTACCCGCTGAAATAATTAATGGGTTGTCCCTGGAAGAAGGGGATAAAATTGAAGTTCATATAAAAAAAATTAAGACCAGAAGAATGGATATTAAAATTAGCCGAAATCCATTAAGCAAAATTTTAGATTTGTAAATGTAAATTGAGATTCATTTTCTACTATGAAAAAAAACAGTATAGTGTTTATTGACAAAACGGCCTGGATTGCATTATTAGATAAGACTAATCCTAATTATGAAGCGGCACGTGTCTATTTCGAAAACCTTCTTGCCCAAAATGCACGGTTGGTTACTAATAATTATTGTGTCGATGAAACAGTTTCATTTTTGCGTTCGACCTTAGGAAATGATCTGGCAACAAAATTTATGTTGATTATCGATGAAAGTGTTCTATCAATTAATCTTCGCGTTGATTGGATTTCAAGAAGGATTAGACGAAACGCACTTAATAATTTTTTGAAGAGTTCAAACTCAGAACTAAGCCTAAACCACTTTTTTATTTACGAATCTATAAAAAGGAAAAGAGTGGATTTTATTTTTTCGTATGATACCAATCTGAAAAACTTCGATTTTCCTGTAATGCCACAAAACATTTAGCTGCCGCAATGAAAAAGTTATTGATTATTGGTACGAACGATATTGCTACAGCCTGTGCAACCCGCCTTTATAGAGCTGGATTTTCTATTTGTATTATTAGCCGGGATATTTCTTTTGACTTAAATAGTTTTAGAAATTTCAGTGTCACTTTAAAGAATGGATCTAAAACAATTGAAAATATAAAAGCAATTTCTTTTGCTGATTTTATATTTCATAACACCGAATCTGCAAATCTGTCAATTAATCACTTTGTTGATTTTGTTTTACAAGACAGACAAATTCCTGTTTTGAGTAAGGACGATTCAAAATCTATCAATTTAAGTAAATTCGAATTCTGTATTAATTGTGATGATGACTTATTTAATAACCTCGAAGTTAGTATAAATTTACCTGTAATTTCCTGTACAAAAACTGAAATCATTCAGGCTGATTATAAAGTAATAAGCCAGGGTGAACATTTAGGGCGAGTTAAATATCCCTTCCTTGATTTTCCTGAGGTAGAAAATGAAATAGAAGACACTTTATTTATAAAAAGTCTGGAAGAAGGAATTTTTATCGCCGAGAAAGCTGCTGGTGAAAAAGTAATAAAGGATGAAAAGATAGCAACCGTTGGAAACATTGAAGTTTATTCCGGTTTCACTGGATATATAACGGGAGTAATAAGCAGTGGTTTAATAGTGTCAAAGGATTTGAAAATATTCAGTTTATCGCACAATAAGCCTAAAGGGGATATTTTGCAACTCCCGGCAGAAACCTTTGCAATTGCCGGAGGTGTTTTGGAAGCGGTACTATTTCATAATAATCTTAATGAAAAATAAGTTAAAAAAACTTAAACTAATTGTTGACAGGTTTATAAAAGAATCTTAAATTAAAAGCTCTATTTTTAAATGGAGAGTCAGTAGCTCAGTTGGTAGAGCAGTGGCCTTTTAAGCCATTGGTCCGGGGTTCGAGTCCCCGCTGACTCACAGACTTTAAGCCTTGTAAATATTATATTTACAAGGCTTTTTTTATATATTTCAGAAGTTTAATCAGGGTTGCTTAAACTCTCAAATACACTTGGTTTATTTGGATTGTATTTCACTTGAAATTCAAAGCTTTATTATAACATTTGATTTCTTAAATTTTATAACATATAATAAATGCGTTAAACCTACTTATTCTCCCGGATTTTGATTTTTTCTATACTCAGACTATTTCTCATTTTATTGCTTCTATTGGTCAAAATGTAACATATCTGTTAAAATATGTAACATATCTGTTAGACAAATTGCTTTGATTTTGTAACCATATAGAAAAACGAACTTGAAAAAAGACAGATTATATTTTTATACTTTTTTTATTTGCAAAATATGGGGTTTTTGATGAGTTCATTCGGTTCTGAAACTTCTTTTCAATCTTTAATCACGCTTTGCCAGGATCCATCGCTAAAGGGATATCAAGGCGCATGGCGTGAATTTTTAAGACGCTATAAACAAAGAATCTATCAAATTGTTTTTTACCGTTGCGACTCCTGGCAATCACCAAGAGTAAAAACACAGCTCAAAGATATTGTGAATGATATAGTTTCGCTGGTTTTTAAGGATTTGCCGAAAAGCATTAAAAACTATAGGGAAGTTTCGAAAGAAAAAATCTTTTTGCTCTGGCTTACAACTATATGCAATAGAGCCGTCAGCTTTTATTTTAAAGATCGCTACATCGATATTATCTCTAATTACCAAATTGATGATTACCCTGAAATTGTTGGAGATTTGCCGCTTGATAACCGCTGGGAATTATTTGAATTGATTACTGATGTTCTGACACGAGATAGTTCCCATAAAAGGAATGTACAACGGGATTTGGTGATTTTTCTTTTATATACCATTGGGAATTTTAAGGAGGAAGAGATAAAGAAACACCATTGTTTTAAAGAAATTGGTCCACGAGTAGTTGAAGTAACTGTAAGCAGAAAAAGAAAAATTTTAAAAGAAAACTTAAATTGATTGAGAGTTTTTAGGTTGTTTTGCACACTATATTAGTACGCAGGGGGCAGCAAAACATGTATTTTAATGAAGTCAATCTTGGCGAGGCTTTAGCAATTCTTGATGGAATTCAGGCAAAGCGCATTAATGTTTCTGATGACCACTTTTCCCAATCCGTACAAGCACATTTAAATAAACTGCAGATAAGGGCTTCATCAGTTACAAAAACATTTTCCTCGGAAACATTGTACGAAATTAACTCCCTTGATTCTTCCAAAGAAACCCAACTGGAAGATTGTTTTATTTACCTGTTTATAACAAGCAAAGATACTTTGTACTGCGAATCATTTTATAAAGCTGTCTCCTCTTCTTTTACAATATTTGAAAAATTCTGCACTGTATATAAAGACTTTTTAAATACTCAGGCGCAACTTGAAAATCTTAAACAAAAACAGAGAGAATCAATTTGAGAATATCAACTGACCAAATACAAAAATATATACACGGCACGCTGGATAGCAACGAGGCATCAGACCTTGAACGACTATTTAACAGCGATGATTCCTACAAGTTGTTGGCAAAGATTTTAAAATCTTGTAAAAAACAATTCCCGCTATATAAAGAAAATGGTTTTAGTAACATATCCTTTGACCAGATTGATAATATAATCCTGCAATGTTTAACGGATAAGATTTCCTCGGATAATTGTAACCTTCTGCTCAGTGCCTTAAATAGTGAGTATGATTTTTTAGAGAAACTCATAACCAGGATTAAGTGCAATGTGATGACAGCGGCTGAGAGTGAGAATGTGGCCCTTGAAGGAATCGAGATGTTTGCCGATGACACATTATTAGAACAAATGGATATAAAACCAAAACCAGCGCAGCTCCTAATAGAAGGGCTGGAGAGTAAGGAACCAAGCCGTAAAAGTTTTATCCAAAAAATAGAAGGTTTTGTTAATTCATTGGTTATACCTAAACCGGCTTATTATCTGGTGCCGATTGTTTTGATCGGTATAACAGTCTTTGTTGGACAACCAGTATATTCTAATTGGCAAAGTGATAAATTAACCAGACAAAGCTTAGCGCTTCTCGTTGAGAATTTTGAAATAGCTGATGGCACACCACGACCTACAGGTGGTTTCGACTATCAAGTTTGGGGAATGGTTAGAGGTGGTAAAGAAGGGACAAAGCTTGATATAGAAAAACTGCTCAAAGAAGCCATTGATTTAAACAAAGAAAATGTTAGTGCTCATTTATATTTGGGAACTTGGTTCTCATTTCAAAAACAATATGATAAAGCAAAAAAACAATATGAGATTGCCCTACACCTTTCACCTGAAAATGCTGAACTTTTTAACGAGCTTGGACAACTGGAATTCATTAAAGGCAATTTAAAAGAAGCAGAGGCTTATTTTTTAAATACCCTGGAAATGGATCAACAAAACCTCGAAGCACGATATAACCTTGGCTTGGTTTATTCAATAATGGGAATGCAAACCCAGGCAAAAATTGAATGGCAGAAATATTTAAAAACAGATAGTCTCAGTATTTGGAAAGATGTTGTTCAGGATTTATTGAGTGAAAAATAAATTTAAACAATGGGGGCAAGATGAATCTATATAAAAAACATAGGTACTATTTTTTTAAAACCAATTTTTTGGCATACACATGTGCAATATTTCTCCCAATTTTTTTTATAACTATTTACCCAGAAACAATGGGCTGGGTTGAACTTATAGTTATTGTATTCATTGGTTTTATAATAGGTTTCTTATTTGCTTTCTTATATAATTTTATTACACGCTATTTCGGTGTTAAAAAACATAATAATACCGGAATACTTCATCGGGCACGTCCAAAACCAATACAAAATGGTGAGTATAGTCCACAATTAACCAGCGCGGATTTAGCAGTAATTGAAAGTATTGAGTTTATTAATATTAGTACAATCCAAGATATACAAAACTTAGGTAATACATCAGATTTCAATATTTTCTTTGTAGCGAACCCATATATAAACCTTGTCGAAGTTAATGCTGAAAACGAAATTGAGAACATCCAAAGAATAAAAGATGATATAATTGGAGAATATAAAAACCACTTCTATGATACTGTTGAAAGTTGTATTAAAAGTTTCGCAATAAATAACCTCATGGGTAAATCAGAAATATTTCCCAGATTAAATTTTTATACTATTTATACTGAAAGTGCGGAAGATACAGATGAAAATGCATTATGTCAGAATACAGATATTGAATATCTTCAAGATGTGATTTCACCACGTTTGGATGATCGAAGGTTTGTAGAGGAGTTTGTTCGACAAGCACAGGAGGTTGCGAATAACGGAAATAATAATAACGATACTAATACAAATCTTGGAATTGTCCCAGATTTAGTTTTTTTAATTTCCGCTTCAAAGGAGCAAATACGTGCCTCAGCTATATTCAGCATTGATGGTGGTGAAAGTACTGATGAAGTTGAGTTCAAATATAAACTACCAAATTCAAACCCAGGGTTTTCTCAAAAATTTTACCATTGCAAATATTGCAAACACCCAGGTGTAGCAGCTTTATCAATTTGGGACGATAGACCAAAAACAGTCCTTCATGAATTTGCACACGCAATATCGAGTGAGAATAACGGTGCCATCGTTGATGAGTATATAGATAGTGACTCAACAGATGACAACACTTATTTCCCATTACTAATAAACAGAAGGCGAAGGCAGGAACAAGGCGATGCCATTCCAAATATTTTTTCATATTATAATATAGATGATCAAGATGTTACAACCTACTTTTCTGACCGGTATCGTGATTTGGGAAGCGAGAGCGTATCCATAACACCAGAAAAACCAGATATTAAAACCTCTTGTATAATGGACATTGCTTTGTATGATTATCATTTTGGAGAACTGATTTTCGATTTTTTATATGATAGGATGCTAATAAAATTGAATAGAAGGGAGAATAACAATGACACCTCTACATCCTGAGCTTCGTGATCTGTTGGTAAAAAAGTTAAAGGTTTCAAATGATACCCTCTTAAAATATGAAAAGATACAAACCAGGTTGTTTTACCTGCATTATAGTACCCGTGAGCAACTTATTAATCCTCAAGGGGCACCAACTCTTTTAAAGAAAGAAGGGATAAAACTTAGAGAAGAAGCTGACATCCTTTTAGATGAAAAGAAACGTGGAAAATATAAAAAAATTGTTAAGAAATGGGTTGAAAGTCAATAATGGCTTTTTTGATTGACTAATAATTTAAAAAACAAAATATTTTTTAGTATATGACCAAGACCTTGAATATAAATAAAACACATGATTTTCTTTATATGGTTTTTCTTTTATTATTTTTAACGAATTGTAAAAGCGAAAGAATAGAACCATCAGAAATATTATATAGTGGATTTCAAGTTGATAAAATTGTATCACCATACCAAGACTCCCTATTAATTAAATACTCCAAGGTTGGTTTTTTGCCTACTAATAAATTCAATCTTTTTGTTGCTATCGAAAAATCTATAATTAAGAATCTTTTTAAAAAATATGGCCAAAATGATAGCGTTAAAAAGACTTTTAAATACGAGAAATATCTTTCTGAAAAATTTTTAAATCACTTTGAAGATTCCCTGCTACATAAAGAAGTGATTTTTTGTTCAAATCTTAATAATGCTGCTTTGGAGAAAAAAATTAAAGTAGAACTTTACTATCATGAAGGTAGTAAAAATATTGTGGATAGTAGGAAAAAAGCTCTTGAGTATTTTAAGGAGGCGATAGTACTGGCAAATGAAATTGGTGATGTAAAAAGAAAAATAGACTGCTACTCTAAATTGCCATACATATATTTATATGAAGATCAGCGTGAATTGTCTATTAAAACAGCATTAAAGTTAATAAAAGAAGCACATAGGTTTAAGTATTATTATAGGGAGGCTTGGGCCCGGTATTCATTGGTTTCAACTTACTTTGAGTTAGGAGAATATAAAAAAGCATCAACTCACTTAGATTCTGGGCTAACAGCTGCACTAAGTGTTGGCGATCCTAATTTAATTAGTTCAATTTATGAAAGGATTGGCCTAACAGCTAACAGAATGGGCAATCTAAATAAAGCATACAATGCTTACGCGACTTGTTTAGGTTACTTAAAAGACCGTACCGATGTTTACGTTTTAGAAGATTCATTACGTCTATTAATTGGTTTGAGCAATGTGCTTAAAAACTTAGGTCAATATAGTGATGCAAAAAAAGTTTTGATTGCCGGATTATCAAAATCTAAACTGATTAGTGATTCTTTGTTCAGATCTACTTTTTATATGAATTTGGGTGAACTTTATGCACGAATAGATGAATTAGATGTCTCACTCAAGATGTTAAAAAAGGCATATAAAATCCGTAAAAAGATTGATAATCAATACCGGATTGCTGAAATGGAATATAAAATAGGAACTACATTTTATTTTAAATCACTTACAGATAGTGCTTTATACTATTTTAACAAAGCACAATACACCCTTTCGGGTGTTAAGGAATTTGCTCAAGTGTTCAAACGATTAGAAGCAGATATTTTTTTTGATAAAGGAAATTATTATTTCACAAAGAATAATTATAATGAAGCAAAGTATTTTTATTCCAAATCAAAAAAGCTAGCTCAGAGCATAAGTTATTCAGAAGTTGATATACTAGCAGGTATATTTCTAGGAAAAGTTTCAATAGAAAAAAAACAATATAATTCAGCAAGAATATTATTATCAGATGCTTTACAAGAAGCCAAAGAAAACAAAGACCCCTATTTGTTGGCAATTGCATATTTCAATTTAGGACTTTATTACAAAAAAACTGAAACCCCGGTAAAAGCGGAGGAATTATTATTAACAGCAATAAACCTGAGTGAGCAAACCCGTGCAATTCAAAATGATTTTCTAATAAAAATTAATTACTATGCAACAGTCCAAAATATTTTTAATGAATTAATCAATCTATATATACAATCAGGTCAAAAGGAAAAAGCATTTTATTATTCAGAACTATCTCGTGCACGTTTACTTTTAGATATTAAACCAGAAATAGACATAGGCTTTGATAATTTAAAAAATATTGGCTCTAAATTAGACAATAAGTCTGTTATTATTGAGTACAAAATTACTAATCAAAATTTGATAACATTCGTTGTTTCGAATAAATCTATTCATTTTGTTAAACAGGATATACCAAGAAATATACTTAATAAGAAAATTATTGAATTCTTAGGAGCGATTGGCTCGAAGAACTATTCTCTTTTTAAAAAAAAGTTAAAGGATAAAAAAACAGCAAAAAATATTTATAAACTGTCTTTGGAAGCGGGTAAAGATTTATATTCAGTATTGATTCAACCTATAGAAAATTTACTAATTGGAAAAGGATCCTTGCATTTTAGCCCAGATGGGATTTTACATAATTTGCCTTTCGCTTCTCTTCTAAAAAATGATTCCACATTTTTAATACAGAACTATACAATTGATTATCTTCCAAGCGTTTTTCTTCGAACAAATATTCAAATTGATAATCCGGAAAATAATAGCTTTTTGGGGATTGCAAATACTTCAGGGGATTTGCCATATTCTGAATTTGAAGTTCAATCAATTAGCAAAATTTTTAAAAATAATTACTTAATGTTAGGTTCAAGACAAAAAGAAAATTTAGTGCATAAGCAATTTCAAAATGGATATAAAATTATTCATGTTGCAACCCATGCACTAATCAATGAACAACAGCCACTACTGTCATATATTCCAATTGCCCCGGCAACGTCCAAGAAAACAATTTCAACATTTGAATATGAAAATCTTATTGAAGACAATAAGCTAATGGCATTTGAGATAATGAAATTTGATATGAATTCTACCCATCTTGTTTGCCTTGCAACATGTAAAGGTGCTAGCGGAAAGTTTTATTCGGGTGAAGGTGTTCTCGGAATTACCCATGCATTTATGATTGCGGGAGCACAATCCGTATTAACAACATTGTGGAATGTTGATGACAAGTTTACGTCAGAATTGCTTATACTTTTCTATAATAATTGGATAACCAATAAACTTTCGAAAGCAGAAGCCCTAAGGTTGGCGCAGCTTCAAATAATCGAAAATAGCAGGGACAGTAAGATTATTAAATACCCGTTTATTCATAGTTGGGCAGCATTAAAAATTATAAACATTTAGTTTCACTAACTTAGGAGATCAGAAGATGCGCATTATTAATTCACCGGGTGACGCTCATTCAAAACCACCTCCCAATACAGATATGTATACAAGATATAGTCCATATCTGCGCATTTTGGCATTTGGGGTTGCACTAGGTGTTTCCTCTGTTGTCCTTTTTTTATTATTGCAATTACCCTTGTTTGATTTTGAATCTGAAACTTCAATAGTTCAAACTTGTTGTGGCGAAATTTCAATTGGTAATTTTCAATTGTCTAGTTTAAATGTTGGTTTAGTTTTAATTAAAGGCTTCTTTGCCGGAATCGCGATATCCTTTATATATAATAGCTTTTTATATTTTGGGGATAATACATTTTAGCAATTGAGAATAAATAATATTTTCAGAAATTAGCCTGGAAAATTTAATGTTGTTTAAAAGAAAACACACAAATTTTGCCTCAGGCTAAAACTATTGGCTGGACTAAGCATAAATTGCTGGCCTACTCCAGCCCTTATTTCTATTTTTCCGAACAGATAAATAGAACTCGTTTATTCCGCCCTATCTTTTGTCAGCTAAAAATGGCACAACGCACCCATCGATTGACACAGCCATTACATGCCCAAAATTCTATCAAAAAAGTTACAGTACTTACTTAATTTTGCCGTATGATATCCCTAGTTGATTATCTTCAATGATTATATCTCTTTTATTGCATACACCTTTCAAGCATTGTTTACGCTTACCTATTTATTTGTTTAAAATAATATCCCAGAAAAAACTCTTTTCTTAAAGTTTTTTGAGAGAGTTCTTATTCACACCTCCACACTAACAATAAAGGCCCGGGCCAAAAGGTCGTAACCCTGGTTTCAGAAAAGCAACCTTCAGGTATGTACACAGCAAATTGGGATGCATCGGCTTTTGCGAGCGGACATTATTTTTACAGCTTAACAGCGGATTTAAAGGGTAAAAAATTTCTCCAAACCCAAAAGGATGATATTATTGAAGTAATACCTAAGAACTGCTGTCTTTAAAGTGTTTATTGTTCTGCCACCGGTGTTAGGCACTGCAGGGGACTTTTCTCAAAATAAGCGCTGCGACCCTCTTTATACCATTACATCCATAGCATAAATGGTCTGCTTTAATAAATTATTTGTTCTCTTTGAGAGAATTTCCCTTTTACTCCCCACTATAACTTTAGAGTCACATTTTTTTCAACAAACTTACTATTTACAGGAGGGGAGAATGAACACACAATTTAATGCTGGTCAGGAGATTTTGGACCAAAGTTTACAGCTGCTGCAAACCGGTAAAACGGATCAGGGATTGAATCGCTTAAACTTTAGTATCTGGAAATTGAAGAACAATATGTCTGATGATCAGTGGCAAGAGTTTTGTAAAGAAAAATGCCATCGTCATGAAGTTTTAAAAGTACTTCATCGCTCAGATATTTCGAAGAGGGCTTTTGAAAAGCCAAGGGGTTATGCAGGCGACGCCGTTCTTATGGATAATCTTTATGGTTATAACCATCAAAAAGATTCTACTGTTTTTAATTGGGAATATAATATGAGCGGTGGAATGAGCGTCCGTGAAAGACGATCTTTTATGGCGCGCTATATTGATGATTTGGCCGAGAACAGCAGGTCGCTGAATATTTTGTCAGTAGCATGCGGCCACTTAAGGGAGTTTTTAAGTATAAAACCACACAATAAAATGAAAATTGAAAACTTCTATGCATTGGATGGTGACCTGGAAAGTTTGAAAAATATTGACATGGAATGTGAGGGCTCCGAATCTATCAAATTGATTCATGCAAATGTGATTGACCTGCTTAGAAAAAAAATAGCTTTTGGAGAGTTAGATTTAATTTACTCGTTGGGATTGTTGGATTACCTGAATGATTTTCTTGCCAGAAAACTAATACAATTCTGTTTTACACTTTTAAAAAGCAAAGGCAAAATGGTAATTGCAAATTTTGCCCCAAATTTGGTAGATCAGGCTTACCTGGAAGCTTTTATGGACTGGCATCTTATCTATCGTGATGAACAGGATATGGAGCAGCTTCTTTCCAAATTACCACCAGAAAACTTTAAGGTAAGATCGTTTCGCGATAACTATAAAAATATTGTCTATTTGGAAATAACCAAAGTGAAATAGTAAATATGTAACATATCTGTTAAAGAATGTAACATTAGTGGTAGAAAATGCACATTTTGATTACGATACTTTAGACCAGGACTTTGCACGGAAATGAACTTAAGGATAAGTACTATGAAAACTTGGCCTGAACTACGGTTTCCCGTTGACTACACAAAAGCAGTCTGGAAACCTGAGAGTTGGCCGGCTGAAAATGAAGCTTCCGAAATGCCTGCTTTTATCTCTCACTATATAAATCAGCTGGCCGGCCACTGCTCATCTATGAGCCTATTATCTGTTTCATCCGGAGAATTAAAAGAGATTGCATCTATTCACCCTTGTACAATAAAGAAAATTGAAAACTATTATGCAGTGGATGGCAATCCTAAAAACCTGCGCAATATCAATCTTGATTTTCCAGGGGCTGAAATAATAAAAATTGTTCATGCATCCATTTGCAGCCTGGTACATATCAATATGGGCCTCCCTCAAATGGATTTGATTTACTCAATCAAAAATATCAATTATATAAATACGCCTATTGCAAAATATTTTATAAAAGTTTGTTTTGATCTATTAAAAGTTTCAGGAAAAATCATCATAGCCAATTTTGTTCCGTCCTTTTTACAACAAGATTATATGAGCGTTTTTGCAGATTGGAAACCCTGCTTTCGCGTAGGACAAAGTTTGGATCAGCTTCTTGGCCACCTGGGTTCTGATAAATATTCAATGAATTCATTTTGGGATGCAGCAGGAAACAGATTCTATTTAGAGATAACAAAAACCAACTAAACATGTAAACCTAACTCAGGAGGTGTGTTATGCGTTTGTTTACTGTGATCTTTTTATTGATTTTTCCAATTATGCTTGCTTCTCAAACTAATTTCAGGAAATATCCTGGTAATCCAATTATCATTAATGGTGTGATAAATTCATTTGAGTCAAATGGTGTAGTAGGTCCGTATGTTATTAAGGAAGAAGGAATTTATAAAATGTGGTTTCATGGATGGGATGGTTCTAAAGCAAGAATTGGCTATGCTACATCACTTGATGGGATTAATTGGGAGAAAGATGATGCAAATCCTGTGCTTAACACAATTGACTCCAGCAGTTGGGCAAATAAATATATTTCTGGGGCTAAAGTGTTAAACATGAAAGGAATCTATAAAATGTGGTTCACAGGTGGGGGCGGGCAGGGCCCACGAACCGGATATGCAACATCGGAAGATGGAACAAGCTGGGAACTTGGTAATAATGCCAACCCTGTACTTGAACCTGGGGAAGAAGGTACTTTTGATGATTCTGGTATTTGGTGTGGGTCTGTTATTTTCCAGGATAGTGTTTATAGAATGTGGTATGGTGGAGATGCAGAACCAGATTTTCTTGAAGGTAATATCGGTCTTGCAACCTCTATCGATGGAATAAAATGGGTAAAACATGGAGATCCGGTTTTAGTGCATGATGATAGTGGCTTAGAAAAAGACGGCATAAGCCTACCATATGTTTTGTTTGACAGTGAGGTGTACCATATGTGGTATACACAAGGTTTAACTCCAGCAAGTATCGGATATGCAACTTCATCTGATGGTATTACCTGGCAAAAATATGATAATAACCCGGTTGTTAAACCTGATCAAGGTAGTTGGGATAACACTGTTGTCCAGTGGCCTATGGTCCTTATAGAAAATGGTGTTTATAAAATGTGGTATGATGGATTGGGATTTAATAACAAAATTGGTTACGCAGAAGACTTTACAAATGTACTTAATGCTGAGGGAGCAAATATTGGATCTTCTTTATTTCATCCTGTTCAGGAAAAAATTGTTGTGAAAGCAAAAGTAAACAATCCTGAGGGACATGAAGAACAAGTTGCGGCTTACTTTGAGGATAGTAACGGAAATATTCTTGATATTTTGCTGATGAATGATAATGGTTTTTCTGGTGATGGGGTGGCTGGAGATTCTATTTGGAGTACAGAATATATTCCATTAAAAGAAGACAATTACAATGTTTATATAGAAACCTTTGATATTGAACGGGATTATAAAAATAATGGTAAGGTATGGGGATTGAATAAATGGTTTAGTACAAAAGGGCCATTACATGTTGTTCAGTATGATACGTTTGCCACAGCAGGAGAGGGAATAGAGTTGGACATTTTCCTGGAAAACAAAGGTAAAATGGCCTTGTTTAAAAACATTAAAACAAACCTTAAACAAATTGATAGTTGTATAGAAATCTCAAGTTTTGCACCAAGGCGTATTGATAGTTTAGCAGGTGGGGAAATAAGCGCCCATAATTCTTCGTTCCATGTAAGGGTTGCTGACAATTGTTCACCCCAGGTCGCTAGTTTCCAGATTGATGTTTCTGCAGATGGGTTATTGTCTATAACAAATACATTTACTGTGGATATTGTTGTAGGCCTTGAAGACGAAAAATACATTGCACCCAAGAAATTTTCTTTGCTCCAAAATTACCCAAACCCATTCAATCCTAAAACAATTATTAATTATGAATTACAAATTAAGAGTGATGTAAAACTTATTGTTTACGATATCGCAGGGCGTGAAATTAAAACGATAGTTAACCAACGTCAAAACGCAGGTGCACATTCAGTAACATTTGATGCATCTGATTTGCCAAGTGGTGTTTACATATACAAAATTATTGCAGGAAAATTTGAACAGAGTAAAAAAATGATCCTGGTCAAATAAAAGCCTTTCATTTTAAAAAGGTTTATCCTTACCAGTGGCTAATAATTAAGCCTTTTTGTTCTTGTTCCGGCCAGCCCTTCCCAGGCCAAACCGTGAAATGTCTCCTTCCCCTCAAGACATTTCGCGGTTTTTTTTTTCTTTGCTTTTAGTTCGTGTCATGTTATTTTTATTACGCTTTATCAATTATTTTCCCCAATTTTGTTTTATTTTTAAGAAATCATTGTTTAGGCCTGGCCATACCTGGAGTCAAAAATGAATGATTTTCATGTAAATTTAAGAAAAAAGAATTTTTTACCGTTTGTCGGCGCATCGATATTTTCCGTAATAGTAAATCCGCTTTGGGGCATTTTTGATTATTTTCTTGAACCTGGGTTATGGTTTTTATTTTTAAAATTCCGTTTGGGTACGGCACTGCTACATATCATTTCTCTGATAGTTATTTCCCGCCCAAAATTCCGTCACTTTTCAATTGAAGGGATTTGGTTGCTTGCTGTATCGATAGAGCTTGAAATTGCATTGATGTTTCCTTTTCTGGAAACAAATATCTATCCTTATACCCTGGGTTTTACACTACCTTTTTTGATAATCACAATTATAACTGCTATTCCATTTCTTTATTCTTTATCGGCTATGGCTATTTCTGTGCTGGCGTTTATTGTTGGATTTTATGTAAGGCCATATCCAATTTCATTTGAGGAAACACTTTTTCTTTCATTTTTTGTATCTACATCTTTTGGTGTTGGGCTGCTTTCATCATTTTTAAATTACCGTATAGTAAAAAATGAATATTACATGCATAAAAAACTTGATCAGCTTAAGTCCAATTTCTTTGCTAATATCACACATGAATTTCGTACACCGCTGACCCTTATTTTAGGGCCGGTTCAAAACTTGTTGGAAAAATACCCAAACTCTGAAGATAACCAGGATTACAATCTGATAAAAAAGAATGCTTTACGATTGCAAAACCTGATAAACCAATTGCTTGACCTATCACGAATGGAATCAGGAAAACTGACACTTCATGCATCACGACAAAATATAGTGGGGTTGAGCAAATCTATCTTATCGACATTTGAATCACATGCTGTTACGCGAAATATTGAGCTTACATTTAAAAGCAGTTTTCAAAGGCAGGAGCTCTATATTGATTTTGATAAATATGAAAAAATATTAACAAATCTTTTATTCAATGCTTTTAAATTTTCGGAGGATGGATCTGAAATAATTCTCTCTATATCTAAAAATGAAAAACATGTTAGTATTGAAATTGAAGACCGGGGAATTGGTATTGCCCCAGACCAGCTAACACATGTTTTTGAACGGTTTTACCAGGTTGAAGCCGGTAGTACCCGCAGTTATGAAGGCTCGGGGATTGGCCTTGCATTGGTTAAGGAATTGGTTGACCTGCATTATGGCCAAATTTCTGTAAAAAGTGTGCCCGGTATTGGGACAACATTTACACTTAAATTTTTACTTGGCACTGGCCATTTATCAAAAAGTGAGTTAATTGATAACCCGGAAACAAAAAGCACTTTTGTCAATGCTATCTTTACCGATTCTGAGGATGTTGAATCTTTGAGTGAACACAATGGTGAGCTGCCTTGTGTGTTGGTCGTAGAAGATAACCTTGATATGCAAAAATATATAAACAGTTTTTTATCCAACGATTACCATATTCTTTTTGCAAATGATGGCCTTGAGGGTTTTCAAACTGCAAAGGATAAAATACCGGATTTGATAATCTGTGATGTTATGATGCCGGTGATGAATGGTTTTGAATTATGCCGCAATTTAAAGACTGATTTTAAAACGAGCCATATTCCATTAATAATGCTTACGGCCAAAGCGGACATTCAGGATAAATTAAAAGGCCTGGAAAGCGGTGCTGATGAATACCTTTACAAACCGTTTAGTGGAAAAGAATTAACTGTTCGTACCAGGAACCTTCTTGAGCAGCGTAGAAAACTGCAACAGAAATTTGCCACAAATATTTTTATAAGTCCAAGTAAGTTGGATATTGGCCATACTGATAAAACATTTTTAGATGAAGTATTAAACACTATTCAAAAAAATATAGACAATCCTGATTTTCATGTTGATGATTTGGCAGATAAGATGTCTTTAAGCCGGGTTCATCTACACCGTAAATTGAAAGCCCTTGTAGATAAATCCACCACAGAGTTTATACGCTCCTACCGCCTGCAACATGCTGCAAAACTACTTTCCGAAAAAAACTACAATGTGGGTGAAATTGCTTTTCGGGTTGGGTTTAACAACCTCAGCTATTTTAGTGACAGTTTTAAAAAGCAGTATGGTGTTTTACCATCTGATTATGTGAAATAGGCCTAATATGTAACATATCTGTTAAAGAATGAAACATATGTGTTAGACATTGCAAAAAATCATTCTGATATTCTTTTTGATCGCTCTTGTTTTTTAGACCCTGTTTGTCAAACCCGCTTTGGAGGAGAAAATGAAGAAAGTATTGTTTTTACTAATAGGTTTTTTTTTACAAAACTCAATTGCACAGATCGATACTGTTTGGACAAAAACACATTCTTTTAAATCTGGAACAAATGGCTACAGTGTAAAAGCTACAAAAGATGGTGGCTTTCTTGTTATTGGCGACATAGAAATTAGTAATGACTCAAATAAAATACTTTTGCTTAAAACAAACGAAAGAGGCGATTCATTGTGGTCAAAAGTTTATGGAAATGAAAACTCACAGTTTTGGCATTTTCCAGAGTTAAAATTTGATTTAATTGAAAACCAAGATAGATCAATAGTTTTTACAGGAGCGCAATATAGTGAACAAAATATAAAACCTTATTTAGTTAAGTTAGATTCTTTGGGGAATTTAATTTGGGATAAAACTTACACAATGAAAGGTTATGCTAATTCGATTACAAAAATAACAGATACAGACTATTTGTTTAGCGGTTCATACTTTAATTATGATGAAAGCGAAGTTGGTTTCATTTGTAGGATAAATGAAAACGGTGATACACTTTGGACAAGAAAATTTGATTTCTCAATATCTGACATTCTGGTTTCAGTAAATGATAGTATTTTAGCTGTTGGATTAACCAAAATTCTAAAACTAAACAAATCTGGTAAGATTATTTGGATCCAAGATTATTCTGAATTAATGGAGAGTAGTAATGAAAGACGCGGTTTTAATTCAATTGTAGAGACTTCTAACTACGAATTTATAACTACAGGAATTGATTTTCAATTTGGTGTTCATTCTGGTTTTATTTTTAAAATTACTGGTAAAGGCGATTCTTTAAATTTTCAGAATGGATTTGCAGGAGGACATGATATAGTCTGGTCAGATGATAATTCAATTTTTATTGGTAATCATTTTGGCTTAGAGTCTGGTCCAAATGGAGAAATTTATTCTGTACAAAATGATACTACTTTCTCGTTTTTTCTTGGGACTTTTGTTTTGCTAAGATCAATAAATAAAATAACTGAAACCGAATTTGTTATTACAGGTTCTCACGAAGCTGAGAAGAATAGTTTATTCATAAGCAAAGTTATTCATAACCCAGTAACAAAAACGAACTTAATAAAACCAAATTTAGTAAAGTCATTTAATTTATTCCAAAACTACCCCAACCCATTTAACCCAACTACAACCATTAGCTATCAGCTAAAAACCAAAAGCAATGTCCAGCTCACCATTTACGACATATCCGGTCGGGAAGTAAAAACGTTAGTTAACAAACGCCAAACCGCCGGACAGCATTCTGTAGATTTTGATGCCTCAGGTTTATCATCAGGGATTTATTTTTACAGATTATCCACTTCTTCTGGTTTTGTACAAAACCGCAAGATGGTTGTGTTGAAATAATTTTGTTGACAAATCAGTATTGGAGGACAAATGAAAATTTTTTCTAACTATTTATACATTCTATTAACAATTTATGCAACATCGGTTTTCGCACAAAATAGTATAAATGATTTGGCGGAAGAAGCTGATTATATTTGGGCAGCCTCTGATAGCGGGCTCCTTAAAATAAACAAAACAACTAATTCTGTTTTTACTTTTAACCCAACAAATTCCGGTTTACCAAGCAAGTATGTCAGCATTATAAAGGTAGACAAGGCTGGTAATAAGTGGATGGTAATTCGGGATGAGTATGAAGGCGATTGGCTTGGTTTGACAAAATTTGATGGTGATGAATGGACTAATTTTAATATTCATAATTCTGCCTTACCCACAAATCGGATATCAGATATTGAAATAGATGATTCTTTAAATGTTTGGATAAGTTTTAATTACAGTGAAAGTGCAGACATAGGTAAATTTGATGGCTTAGATTGGACATTTTATAAAAGTGAATCTGCAATAGTAATTTCTTCTCTTGCAATAGATGATTCATTGCATATTTGGGCTTCTATTAAATCTGGAGGAATAGCAAAATTTGATGGTATGACCTGGACCATATATAATACAGGCAATTCAAACATCCCATTCAACAGTATTAGTTTAATTGAAATAGATACATTAGGAAATAAATGGTTAATTGCAAGTTCATTTTATGGTTGGGCACATCCTGGATGGTGGGAGTTTAAAGGAATAATTAAGTTTAATGACTCATCATGGACGCTTTATGATACTACTGGTATTAGAAGCCGTACAGTAGATTCTAATGTTCAAGCACTTTCTTTTGATAAATTTGGCAACAAATGGTTTTCAACCTCAATAGATGGGTTGACTAAATTTGATGGGACTAAGTGGATAAAGATAGATACTTCTAATTCAGCTATTCCTTCAAACTTAACTAAACCGACAATAATAGATAGTGATAACAATTTATGGGTTGGGTTTCATTTCAATAATAATATCGGTTATAACGGTGTTAGTTTAGCTAAATATGATGGTGAGAGTTGGGAAAGCATTTCAACTATCACTTCACTTAAGGAAAATCAGAAGAAACAGGGTGTTAGAAATTTAGAGCTTAATCAAAATTACCCCAACCCATTTAACCCAACTACAACTATCAGTTACCAGCTAAAAACTAAAAGCAATGTCCATATCGCCATCTACGATATTTCCGGAAAGGAAATAAAAACGTTAGTTAACCAACGCCAAAAAGCCGGGCAGCACTCTGTTGATTTTGATGCATCCGGTTTATCATCGGGGATTTATATTTACAAGCTATCCACATCATCAGGTTTTGTGCAAAGCCGCAAGATGGTAATATTGAAGTAATTTTATTGATAAAAAAGTAATGAAGGACAATTTTTTTAAGAACTTATTTAGTTTCCTTCATGATTTTGGATTGACCAGAATGAACAATTAAAGATGCAGATGATTTTTATAGGCAATAATAATGTGGCTAAAAAAAGGTGTAAGGTTACTTGAGGAAGAACAAGGCATCGGTGCTCCTGTAGAATATAACCAATATTATCTATTTGCGATTCGTATTACCCTTAATCGGGGTGAAATTGTTCAGCATCCAGATAAGTGTTTGGGGCACCAGTTAGATGATTACTTCAAAATTGAAAAGGATGGTTATTTTCAATTTAACGCCAGGTATCATCGCGAGAATTTTGTTGGTGGAATCTTTTATGCTATGCGTGGAATGAAAGTTGGAGGATTTCGGAAAGTAGTCATTGGGCCTCATCTTGCTTTTGGTGAGGTAGGAATTCCAGACATCATTCCCAAGAATGCAAAACTCAGGGTGGAAATTAAAGTGTTAGATTTGATGGCTGAACATTAGAGTTTATTTGCCTGTTAATATTTACTCAACTGCTTCAGCTTGCCCAAACTTAACGCTAAAACGTCTGGTAAGATTTGGCTGGTTTTGAATGCATCAGGTTTGGCAAACGGAATTTATATTTATAGCACCGAAACTGGTTTTTCGAGAATTGATGTTTTTATCGCCATAGATGGTTGGACAGCCTTATTTGGTACTGCCTTCAATGTAGAAGCGCACGAAGCTAAAAATAAGTATGAATTGCATAAAAGACCTAAAATATATGCAATTAAAATTGAAGGATTGAACACCCCACATCCTTGGCGCTCTGGAAAGTTTTTTCAATATATTTCTCCAAAAGACTTTTACAGGATACTTGAATAATCATTTCGTCAAATAGTGATGTTGAAGTAGCACTAAGAATCTAATAAAAGGAACCAATGGAAAACAATCTTAAAAAAAATGAGTGATTGGAATTTATTACAATGAAAATAAACTCAAAAGAAAATGACAAGTTTATTGGAACTCCATGGAATTCAGAACCGAATGATGATTTCAATTCACAAGCTTACTGGAATGACTATTATGATAAAATTTTATTAGATGAGAAATTAAAAGAACTGGAATGGGCAATTATTGTAAATATCGAAAATCTCAAAAAAGCTTTAGAATCTTTGGATGAACTACCTGCTGGTGATTCGAAAAGGTTTCTTTATGCAGGGTGCGGAATTTCCCAAGTTCCTTATATTTTGTCTTTATGGGGTTTTGCTGTAAATGCAATAGATTCCAGCGAGGCTGCAATAGATATAGTATCTAATTTAGAATTAAGGAAGAGAGATTTGGCACTTTCCATTTATGTTTTGGACCCAAATGAAAAACGGACTACAATAACAAATGATCCCAAAATATCTATAAATGAATTAAAAAAGTATCAAAGTACTAATGGAACTTTGAAATTCTTAGTGATGGATTGGTTCTCAGACAAATTAAGGCCTAAGAGTTTTGATTTTGTTTACTGCCGAAATGCGTTGCGTTGTTCAACTAAACCGTATTGGCGTAAATCTCTAAAAAGATTCAATGAACTTTTAAAACCCGGTGGCACGCTTATTCTGGAGACACTAAATGCCATTGGAATTCAAGATGAAGTAAGAGCCCTTTTTAAAGAGTACAAATTTGTGAAACCAAAACTGGATGAATCCAGAAACAAAACTAACAAATATATTATTGATGATTGGCCTACAGGTTAACTTAGGATAAAAATGAAAAAACACTCAACAGAATATCAAAAAATAACAAATGAAGAACTGGTCAATTTATTGTTGGAATTTGATCCTTTTAATCCTGGTAAAAGAAGTAAACTCTGCGATGAATTTAAACGGCGTAAATTAAATCAACATGATATTGAAGAATATGTTCGGGATTTTAATGTTAAAAATATTAAGAAAACAATAATGCTACCTGATATGCCTGAAGATAAAATTAGAGCAGCACTGAAAGAAGGAGCTCGGTTTGTTGTTTTTGAGTTTTGTTTTTCTATTGTATTTTGGACATTTCTGTTACCAAGCAATTCATATCTGATTAAGCCGGGTGAATCTACTTTACAACATAGTGGATTATATTCACTAGCATCGTTTTTTTTAGGGTGGTGGGCAATTCCCTTGGGACCAATCAGAACAATCAGTACAATTATAAAAAATTTTCGCGGTGGTGAAGATGTTACAGACCAGATTGCTTATTTACTGTCTGAGTTTCAATTGATGAAATCAGACCAATTCTTAATAAAGTGTGTCATTCACTGAATAATAGAAAGTAGGACTTCTTATACGCTTTATCCCTGGTCAGAGCCTTCCTATTTTATGGTTAAGACGGTTAACTTATGAAGAAAATTGAAATACCAAAATATGTTTGGGAAAGAGCATATAAGTTTTCTGCATTTGAGCAGTATATGGTTATATCAATGATCTACGTAGATTTTTGGTCATTTTAATACTCATTTATTAATGGAGGAGGTCAATTGAATAAGATAATGATACTGTTATTTTTAATTTTCAATGTTGGGCTTGCACAAGACACTGTTTTGGTAAAGCTTAATGATTATGTAAAAAACCTGATGGAAAAAACCAACACACCTGGCTTGGCAATGGCAGTTGTTAAAGATGATGAAACAGTCTATAGTAAAGGTTTTGGAAAATTAGAGTTTGATTCAAACCGGGAAGTAAATGAAAATACACTTTTTGCAATCGGTTCAATCTCAAAATCATTTACAGCTGCTTGTCTGGCAATGCTTGTAGAAGAAGAGAAAATTAATTGGGATGACAAAGTACAGGATCATTTATCTGATTTTCAATTGTATGATCCTTGGGTAACGCGGGAGTTTACCATTAGGGATTTACTACTTCACCACACTGGTTATCCTTACGCGAGCTGGGGTTCGCTATACTATGGCTCAGAATTGTCCAGAGGGGAAATATTTAAACGTTTAAAGTTTTTAAAACCCAGCACTAGTTTTAGAAGCAAATTAGCTTATCAAAATGTTACATATATGATTGCCGGTTTAATTATCGAAAAAGTTACTGGCAAATCATTTGAAAATTTTGTCAGAGAAAATCTGTTTACCCCTTTAGGAATGGACAATAGTTTCGCTCAGTTTCAACATACTAAAACAAAAAAGAATCTTTCTTCACCTCATATTTTCAAGCAAAATAAAATTCAAAAAGTAAACAATAGAAACTATGAAGGTATCGGACCGGCTGGCGCTTTGTATTCCACAGCAAAGGATATGGCCACCTATATTAAATTTATAATTGACCAGGGGGTTTTTAATGGAGATACGTTAATTGCGCCAAGGGTTTTTTCAGAACTGCTTAAGCCACATGTATCTTTCCCTTTTTGGGGTTATTCTGAATTTGAACACTATGGGTTCGGTTGGTTTATTTCAAATCAGGGGGGATATAAAGTAATTGAACATGGAGGCGGAGTTGATGGATTTTCTGCAGATATTGTTATTGTTCCTGAGTTGAACCTTGGAGTGGTTGTATTAACTAACCAGGAACTATTAGCGTCAAGTGCAATCTCACGATTTGTCATCGGACAATATATTGGAGTTAACAATTATGACATTTCACCTAAAATATTGGAGTGGAATAAAAAATATATTGAGCGTGAGAAGAAAAGAGTAGATAACTTGGGCAAAAACCAGATAAAACACACACAACCTTCGGTTGCATTAGAAACATTCACAGGAACTTACAACGATAAGATGTATGGTGAGCTTTATATTGGTCTGGAAAATGATAAATTAAGGTTATCTTTTGAGCATTCTCCCACATTCAATGCTGTTTTGGAACATTATCATTATAATATTTTCCGGTTACTTTGGCAAGATCCTACACTCCCAGATGGGCTTATCGTTTTTAACTTAAATTCAAAAAATAAAATTAATGGCTTCGATTTTGATATTCCAGGCTTGTTGGATGCTGATTTTAAAGAGCTTCAAATTAAAAAGAAAAAATAACCACCCTATAATTGGAGGTCAAAATGCGTTTTTTATTTACTTTCTTCTTACTTTTTCAATCTTTGATTTCCCAGCAGGTCGATCCACACCGACTAAACCACAATGCGGAACCCATTTTTCAGACAATCCACTTAAATCTTAATCCGGATAAAAATGATTACAGCGGTAGTACAATAATTAGCCTGAAAATTAAAGAAGAACTTTCCAGCTTCCGTCTCCATGGAAGTGATTTTAACATTACGGAAATTGAACTTAGGCAAGGGAGTGAATTGATTTCTGTAGGTTATGAGTTCCTTGATTATGGTTTATTGAAAATAAAACCTATACAGGCCCCACTGATCGGTGATTATAAACTATATGTTACTTTTAATGGAACCGTTAGCAAAAAGGGTGAAGGGATTTCAAAGTTTGTGAAAGATAGTTTAAATTATATTTACACCCAGTTCCAGGCAATAAAAGCGCGTAAGTCTTTCCCTTGTTTTGATGAGCCCAATTTTAAGTTCCCATATCAAATATCGATTACTTCACCTAAAGAATATCTGGTGGTAAGTAATACTCCAATCGAAACCGAAACAGTCAATGGGAGTGAAAAAACAGTTTTATTTAAAAATACAAAACCATTACCAAGTTATCTTCTTGCCTTTGCCGTTGGTCCTTATGAAACTACGCAAATCCCCGGATTAAAAATTCCTGGTCGAATTATTTTACCCAAAGGAAATTTGGACAAATCCAGGATTGCAAAAAATATGACCGCCAAGTTGCTTACAGCTTTGGAAAATTATTTTGGAATGCCTTATCCATATGAAAAACTCGACTTTATTGGTGTCTCCGGTCATGGTGGTGCCATGGAAAATCCAGGACTTGTTGTTTATATGGAAGGATTATTAATCGATGCTGAGGAAGTTCCTTTAACCCAAAAACGAGATATAGCTTATTTTGTAGCACATGAGCTGGCTCATATGTGGTTTGGTGACTTGGTCACTTTGGAATGGTGGGATGATACCTGGTTAAACGAGGGGTTTGCTGATTGGATAAGTATGGAAATCCTGATACAACAATTTCCGGAACTAAAACCGCGTGAACAGCTGCTTAAAAATTTTAATTGGGCATTGTGGGGAGATGTTAAAGCTACTACAGAACCTATTCATCGTATAGTACAAGGAGATGACAATCCTGAAGATGTTTTTGACGGTCTTACCTATGCGAAAAGCCAAATTGTTTTGAGAATGATTGAATCCTGGATAGGGCGCGATACTTTCAAAAAAGCATTAAATAATTATTTTAAAAAATATAAATGGAAAAACACTACGGCAGACGATTTGATTATTACTCTGCAAAAAGTGTCTGGTAAAAATGTTAAGCAGGTAATGAACGATTTTGTTTTCCAGGCTGGTATTCCATTACTAAAAGCCAATTTAAAGGATGCCAATACGATTCAACTTACTCAACAACGCTATAAAGGCGTTGAGAATGGAAATGAATATAATACTCTGTGGCATATCCCTTTGAGTATAAAAATTTATGATGGAAATACTGTCCATAAAAAGAAAATATTTCTTAACCAGCATTCAGAGGAATTTTCTTTTCCCGGTATAGATAATATTGAATGGGTTTATTTAAAAGAAGATCTCCTAGGTTATTTTATTGCTGTAGTTCCAATAAGATTTTATACAAACATGACAGGGCAACCCTATCTTACAAAGTATGAAAAAAATGACTTGTTATCGGGATTAGGATATAGCCATTTAGCCGGTATATTGAATCCAACAGACATCTTAGATATGGCTTATAAACTTCGTCAATCATCTGATCCATCAATTATAGAAACCTTCGCTACCAGAATCTATACAATTTGGAATATTTACAAAGAAGGTTTTAATGCAGAGGATTTTAGCATTTTTGCGAATAAAACTGTACTGCCTCTTTTGGAAAGTGTAGGTTATGGTTTTTCACTAGTCGAATCAAACAGCAAAACAAATGCAAGAGATTTACTTTTTGATGTTCTTGGGCAAAATCCTGATGTAATAAAAAGAAGTAATAAGTTTGCTAATAAATATTTGAAGAATGAAAACACTCTTAATTCTAAACACAGGCCATATCTCCCACGACTGTTTTATAGTGAAGGGACATTAGAACTACATGAGGAGATTATGAGTCGTTTAAAAAACTCAAATATCGCAGATGAACGCTGGCTTTTAAGCCAAACAATCGGTTGGTTTAAAAATGATATTTTGGTTAAAAAGAATCTTGAGTATTCTTTATCTGCTGATCTTGAACCGTTCCAACGCCTCTTTATTGCAATGGGGGTTCAGAGTATGTACAAATGGGATATTGAGAACAAACAAACACTCATTCCCTGGCTAAAGCAAAACTATGTCACACTCAAGGAAAAAGTTTCAGAAGATATACTGAATAATTGGTTGCCTTTTTTTGTTTGGGATTATGACGATTTATCGCTTTTTAATGATCTTTTCCCAAAAGACAAACGATCTAGGTCGATGCAAAAATCTTTGGAGAAAAGAATAGAAACTTTGAAAAAGAATAAAAAACTTCGGGAACTTTATGGTAAAGATGTAAAAGAGTATTTAAGTGGTTTTGGGAAATCTGTTGAGGCTACACAGTAAAAATTTTACAACTTATTCAATGTTTCTGTTAAACATTGCGGAGATAAATAATGAAAGCATTCTTTTCTTTAATTCTGATGATTCTCAGTTTTTCCAGTAGTTTTGCCAAAACAACTTATAATTTAAGCTTTGATGAATTGGATAATAATCTAGAACCAATAGATTGGGATCTCGGTTTCAAGAAGGGCGGGGCAAAGGGTTATATATTAGAGCTTGATTCAATAAATGTAAAAGATGGGAAATATTCTCTTTCAATCACTAATAATCCAAATAGTAAAAATAGAACTTTTGGTGCATGTTCTTATATGATTCCTGCAATATTTGCTGGGGATACAGTGGAACTAAAAGGATTTATGAAAACCGAGAACATCACAGACGAAGGCTTTGGTGGATTGTGGATGCGTGTGGATGGTGATGCAGGGGCATTGGCGTTTAATAATATGCAAGATAAAAAAATTACTGGTACAAATGGTTGGCAAGAGTATACAATCCGTTTGCCTTTGGATGAACAAGCCTCAAAATTATTTATCGGTGGGTTACTTGTTGGTACTGGGACAGTTTGGTTTGATAATTTTAAACTGAGAATTGATGGTAAAGAAATTGAAAACGCACCAAAGAAGAAAATTAAGATATATAAAGCGCAAATGGATTCTGCCTTTTATGATGGATCAAAAATTCGTTTTTCTTCCGTAAATGATGATCAGATAAAAAATATAAGCATTTTGGCAAAGGTTTGGGGATTTTTAAAATACTATCACCCTTCTGTAGCTGAAGGAAATTTCAACTGGGATTTTGAATTGTTTCGAATTTTACCCAAAATTATGTCAGCTAAAAACAAGACAAATAGAGATCGTTATTTACTAAAATGGATAGAAAGCCTCGGTCCTGTTTCAATTTGCGATACCTGTAAAACCAAGATAAATGGAGATTATAAACAAGTACCTGATTTAGTTTGGATAAATAATGGAATTGTTGATGAACAGTTAAAAAGTAAGCTGGATTTTATTTATAAAAACCGAAATCAAAAAAACAACTATTATATTTCATTAACGCCCTGGGTTAAAAATCCAATTTTTAAGAATGAGAATCCTTATGAAGGTTTTGATTATCCTGATACTGGATATAGGCTCCTGGCTTTATTCCGGTATTGGAATATAATTCAATACTTCTCTCCCTATAAATATATTATAGATGAGAATTGGCACACAGTTTTAGATCAGGCAATTCCAAATTTTATAACTGCCAAAAATCCATTAGAATATCGCCTGGAATGTTTAAAATTAATCGGGAAAACTAGTGATACGCATGCAAATATATGGGGGCAAGATTCAATACTATCTAATTATTATGGATTATACTATCCTTCTGTTCAAGTAAAATTTATAGAAGAGAAGTTAGTTGTTACAGGTTTTTACAATGAATATCTAGGAAAAAAAGATGGCTTCCAAATTGGAGATATCGTAGAAGAGATTACTGATAAAGAAGTAGATAAACTATTAAAAGAAAAATTACCATTTTATCCGGCATCTAATTATTCCATAAAACTTAGAAATATTGGCAGAAACATTTTGCGAGGAAATAAAAAAAGAGTAAAACTAAAAGTAAAAAGAAATGGCAATTCTTTATTCAAAACGCTTAATAGATATCCGGTTGATAGCCTTAACTTACAAATTGACCGGGCTCATAATAAACCGGATAGTTGTTATAGGTTAATCTCTAAAGATATTGGGTATATTTATTTAGGAAATATAAAAAGCGCAAAAATAGATACAATATTTAAAAAATTTAAAGCTACAAAGGGTATTATTATTGATATAAGAAATTATCCTTCAGAGTTTGTGGTTTTTTCAATGGGAAAACATTTGGTTCCAAAGCCAACAGAGTTTGCCAAGTTTACATATGGTAACATAAACCATCCAGGATTGTTTAGTTGGACACCAGCAATAAAAATCGGAAAAGAGAATCCGGACTATTACAAAGGCAAAGTAGTTATTTTAATAAATGAAATAACACAGAGTCAGGCAGAATATACTACAATGGCATTTAGTACAGCTCCCAAAGCGATAGTAATTGGTAGTACAACGGCAGCAGCAGATGGTAACGTATCTACATTTTATTTACCTGGAAATATTCGGACTATGATAACTGGTATTGGTGTTTATTATCCTAATGGCAAAGCTACACAAAGGATTGGAATTATTCCTGATATTAAAGTTAAACCAACAATTAAAGGGATAAGTGAGGGGCGGGATGAACTCTTAGAGCGAGCTGTCAATATAATCAATAATTGAAAATACTTTAGTAGTTAATATCTAAAATTGTAGAACAAGTCCCCGCTGACTCACTGAAAAAGCCTGTAATTTAAAATTATGGTCTTTTTTTTGTTTAAAAAGCTCTTCTATATTTAGCAATTCTACTTTTCTTTTTCCTCGAAAAATTTTTTTTTGAAAAAATCCCAAATCCCGCTTGAAAATGATAACAAATTAGTTTATAATTGATGCCTTTTAAATGACAATAAAAATTATGAAAATAGACTTGAGTGGGATTTTTTAGGAGGTTTGATGAAGATTAGTCAATTAAGATCGTATCTGGATGATTTTGATGAGCAAGCAGAGGTATTTGTTAACCTTTTCGGGCTAGAAGGCAACCAGGAAATTTATGAAATTACAAGCGCCTCTAATAATGGGGGGCACTTGCAGCTTACCATTGATGAAGCTGATTCGCATAGTGATATTGATTTTATGGATCATGATATGGATGACAGGTAAACTATCCTGTTTAACTACTTTTTAGCCCTGTTGTAGAAATGCAATAGGGCTTTTTTATTTACTTGCTACTCTTTGTAACATTTAAGCACCTTCTCCCGTAATAGATGCATTCATCCCAACTACATTAGGAGGACTTATGCATTTACCCACCAAAATTATTTTTATTTTGATTATTTGCTCATCAATTATATTTGCAAAAGATATTAAAAAAGATTTTAACCAAGTATTTACAGTAAATGATGGTGCTACACTATTTTTAGAGTGTGGGGATGGAGATGTTGATATTCAAACCTGGGACAAAGATCAGATACAGGTAGATGTTGTGTATCATGCAACAAGCAAATCATCATCAGACAGAGATGAAAGTGACTTTGACGTTGAATTTAGGCAGAATGGCGATAATATTTATGTTACTGGTAATGAACAACGTAGAAATACATTTGGTTTTTTCTCAATTCACTATGTTGAATATAAGTTTACCATAAAAGCTCCGGCTTATATAAACATTGATATTGTCGGGGATGACGGAAATATTCATATTGAAAATATTAATGGCGAAATTAAAACAAAATCAGATGATGGAAACTTGTCATTGGAAAACATTTCAAATAAAAAAACCAACATAAAAACAGAGGATGGCGATGTACGCATCGATAAGCTGAGTGGAGAATTGATTATTCGTTCTGATGATGGAGATATTTTCCTACAAAATCTCAAATCTGATGAAGTTGAAGCGAGTTGCTCCGATGGCCGGATTAAAATAATCAATAGTACGGGTGATTTTTTTGTAGATAGTGATGATGGTGACATCACTCTAAATAATATATCTGGGAAAAACCTGAGTGCCCGAACCCAGGATGGTGATGTTGATATTAATTTTACGGGTAGTGGCGTAGTAGATGTAGATATTAATACAAATGATGGCAGAGTAAATTTAGAAATTGAAAATTCTGTTTCAGCAAAATTTGTATTAGAAACAGATGATGGCAGAATTCGATTTAATATAAATGATGCGGATATTATATATGAAGGAAAAAGACGTGTAAAAGGGCGTATGGGAGATGCAGAAGGTCATATCCGTATTAATACAAACGATGGGTCAATTACTTTAAATGACTAGTTTGGATTAATATACTAATAGATAGGGGAGCATATGTTTAAACGAAAACAAGATTACTTCTTTTTGTTTAGCCTTGTATTTATAGTTTTTTTTAGTGGTTACTTCATATTCGATCAGATTCAAAACCGCAACCTGAATTTGTACCTGGACTTGATGCATGAAACTCTTTCAGATATGATTACAGATGAAGAAGACCGAGCGAGTTTTGAAAAATTTTATGATGAATTTATTCGAAATGTGGAAAATGATTCTCTTTCGTCTGATGATATAAAATTATTTGCTGAAAATATTATTGATCTAAAGCAGGAAAAGGAACAAATAAATCAAAAAGATATTGAGACAATTTTCTCAAAAAACCCCAAAAAAATTGATGTAGAAATTTTAGTTGCACAGATGCCTCAAAAACACATTGATGTTGACTGGATAAGTTTGGCAAATGACTTCCGAAAATCACGTAAAGAAAGCGATTCAGTTCTGGTGTTGAAAAAGATGCATGCCAACATTGAAGCACAAATCTCAATTCAGGAAGAATTATCTTTGGCGCTTAGGGAAAATTCAATTCAGGCTGCAAAATATTATGAGAAGAAAAAAGCAGAATTGGATAAAATTGAGAAAATTTCTAAGCACCGGTTCCACCATATGGAAGAGGATCTTTTAAAAGAAATTGAGAAAATCAAATCAGACAACTTTAAGATAAAACTCAAGTTGAATTCTATTGATTCGCTTAAATACATAATTGCATTGGAAAGAGAAAAACTAATTCCACGGTTAGAAATGGTCGATTCTACAATAATTGAATAGTTACAATCAAATAAGCCTGTTAGATTTTTAATAAGCCTTTTCTTATAAAATTCTTTTGTTTCTTTATTTTTCTTCGATATATATTAGTGATAACAAAATTCTGCGATTTATTTCTATAAAATTCTTCAAAAATTATAAAATCTAAATATCGGCTATAACAGGAGGTTGCATGGCAAATCCGGTTGATTTAAAACAACTTATTCAATTAATAAATGACCAAAAAGGATTAGATACTAATTTGTGTCTGGATTCCGGTTGTGTAATTGATGCTGAAGACAAGAACTCTTTAATAAAGATTATAAACTACTTTTTGAATTATTTACATCAACTATCTGATAAAACGATGGAGATTTCTTTGGATTTAATGGGTAGTTCAATTTTAATGGTTTTAATGTCTTTTACTGACAAAGATTCGCTTCCGGAAATAAGCCCAAACCTGAAAGGCGCTTTAGATTCATTTAAAGCAAAATATGAACTGGTGCACAAAGCCGGAAATTATGTTCAAATCAAAATAGAATTCGCAAAATAGCAACCGCCTGCAACAACCTTACATTATCTCCGTACATTCCTCCTATGTAAAGATTATTTCATTAAAGGAGGATAAACATGCAGCACAAATATCAAAGGGCATTTACACTTTTTTTATTTCTTATTCCCCTTCTAAGCGTTGCCCAGGAAACAAGTCTTGTAGAAATTGATGATTTATTTCCTGAAAAAGTTACTGTAGCCGGATTTGTGCTTACCGAATCACAGGAAGTTTCGATTGATGCTGCAGCGATTACTCCTTATCGCTCAAAAAGAGCGTTTCCATTTACCGATGCATGGATTTTAAATAGTAAAACACGTGAAGTAGTTTGGGTACTATCAGATGCGGATGATGTTGATCGTACACGATCTGTAACAACCTTTGAAGATAAAGTTCAATTGGATGCAGGCAATTACGAAGTTTACTATTCTACTTTTCCAAATTACCAAAATATTTATGGAAACTGGCGTAACAATCACGGTTTCTGGGATAATATTTTTGGGAACGTTTTTCATGGTGGAGATTGGGATATTCGGCGTCGGGATTACAGGGAATTACACATTAAAATAACCGGATCGGGTACAGCGGTTGATGATGATGTTGTCTATGATTGGCAATCTGAAAAGAAATCATCAGCAATATTAGATTATTCATCATTGCGAGATGATGTTTTTGAAGAAACAATCATGAAATTGTCAAAGGCAGCTACAGTAAAAGTTTATGCACACGGCGAAGCCATGCAAGATGGTAACTACGATTATGGTTGGATTCAGGATTTGAAAACACGGGAAAAAGTTTGGGAATTTGATTATAGAAATTCCGCACATGCCGGTGGAGCCAGTAAAAACAGGTATGCAGAAAAAACAATCGACCTGGATGCTGGTTCATACAAAGTTGTGTTTGTAACAGATGATTCGCATAGTTACCGAAGATGGAATTCAGCTCCTCCTTATGATCCAACATTTTGGGGCATCGTAATCTGGCCGGAAAATAAAGAAGACAGATCAGCAATTTCTTTTGAAGATATTGAAGATTATGAAGAAAAAAATGTTATTGTAAAATTTGACCGAGTTCGTGACCGGGATTATAAGTCTCAAGGTTTTACTTTGAATAAAAGTTTGACAATGCATGTTTACGCCCTCGGTGAAGGACGTGATGGAGAAATGTATGATTATGGCTGGATTGTAAATGCCAACACCCGTGAAAAAGTATGGGAAATGGATTATTATGATACGGAAAATGCAGGTGGAGCGGATAAAAACAGGTTATTCGATGGAACGATAACTTTGGATGCAGGTAATTATATCGCTCATTATGTGTCAGATGGATCTCATTCTTATCACAGATGGAATAGTTCTCGCCCATTTGATGAAAAGAGTTGGGGAATGACAATCAGCGTACTGGATGACAATTATAGTGCTTCGGATATAGTAGAATATGATGAAAGCAATGATGAATCAATTCTTGTCCGTATCACACGTGTTGGTGATCATGATCGTGCACGTTCCAGCTTCTCTATAAACGAAGATCAGAAAGTTCATATTTATGCAATTGGTGAAGGCAGTGGTAACGAAATGTATGATTACGCCTGGATAGAAAACTCTAACACTGGCCGAATAGTTTGGGAAATGACTTACAGGAAAACAGAACGTGCAGGTGGCGCGCGTAAAAACAGGTTGTTTGATGATAATATTTTTCTGGAAGCTGGGGAGTATGAAGTTTTTTACGAAACGGATGATTCGCATTCATTTGCGGATTGGAATGACAGTCCACCGCGAGATCCTGTTAGTTGGGGAATAACAATCACAAAATTAGATGAGTAACTTTATGAGGCCTTGAGAATATCAAGGCCTTTTTTTTGTAGAAAACTATTTCAAACGTGATTTTAGTTTTGGTGGCTCGGGGGTGTTTTTTATAAATAAAGCAATACCTGCTACAAGTGTTACAAATACTAAAGTCCAGACTATGGTATTTCTCTTCCGGGCGTATTCTGTTTTCTTAATATCCTCTTTAACCTTGTCATTAAAATTATTTTTATTAGGAGTTGTATAAACGGAATCGTTATCAATATTATATAAATATTTAATTGCAACACCGCTAAACACTGGGTAAGAATATTCTGTTCGATTTGAATCATTGGTGACTTTCGACTCATTTTTGAAAATTCTATTTACATTTATTATTGCATCTGCTCCTTTGCTATATGCCTGATATTTCAAATGGGCAATCATCAAACCATAAGATGTATCGCTGTGGCCGTTGGCTTCAACAAATCCAATTTGAGTAAAACCATATACAGGCAAACTGCCTTCAAAGTACAGTTCTATTTCTTTTGAATGGTTTTTGTATTTATTATTTGTGGTTGGTGTAAAGCTGGATTTTATGCCCGATGAAGATACGCAACTGTATAAAATTATAAACGATAAAAAAATTGTAAAAATATTTCTTACCATATTTTACCTCGTTTTTGATTTTGAAACCAGTTCATCTCTCTAACTGACAAAAAATATGCCAAAACCAGATCTTCTATAGAAATAGATATTTAAAATAAAATGTGTAAACTGTGTAAACAAATCTTGATGATATTTGTAAACATTGTTAGTGTTCTGAATAAAATTTGGAAGTGTTGAAAGCAGAAAGGCAATTTTGTAGATGGTATTATGACTTATCAGGTTTTACTTCATTAAATAAAAATATAAAACCATGTGCAAAATAATAATAAGGTACATAATCATTTTTATTATAAGATAGTCCAATCATAAAATTAGCATTATATTTTGATTTCTTTATTTACAATATTTTGAAATCGTGTTGTTGAGATATATCTATCTGAAAGTAATTTTCCGTTATAAATAAGATTAAAAATGCTGTAAAGAGAAGGCGCTTTTTGTGCCTGTTCTGCAGTTTCAAGGACAACAATTTTAGGCTTAAGCTTTTCTTTTTTCAATATTGGTTTTACTTCTTCAATGAAGCGGGCAACCCATGGACATTGTTTTGAATAAATGATAGTTAAGTCTTTGGTGTTTTCTAATTCAGCAGCCCAATTGTTAATTGAAGGTTGCGTTCCGTTTTTAAACTGTTTTGAAAGCAGTTGATCTTTTCCCGATTCTGCAATTATTTTGTAACCATTTTTAATAAATAGGTCTTTCGTTGTCATGAATGATTTATCGCTTGTAACAACAGCAACTCCATTCATATTTTGCGCATCTTTTTCAGCCTCATTTATTAAGAGGCGTCCCAGGCCTTGATGATGATGTTTTTTACCATTGATCCAAAGACAATGAATAAACATATAGTCTTTTGCACTTACAGCTCTCCAACAAAATTCTCCGGGAACATATTCAATAAAGCCAATTGGTTTTTTTTCACCTTCAATATAAAGTAGTTTTATAACCAGACCATTTTTAAACTGTTCTTCCATCCAATCGATTTTTTTATGATAAAGTTCATGCTTTGGATTTATAAAACAAATTGCTTGTGGATGATCAGCAATATTATCCATTGTTATATTGACGATTTTTGTTTCCATTATCAACCATCTCCTTTAAGCTGTTTTTTAACCGCATATGCATAATATGGGATTAAAATCAAGGTGGTAAAAGTTCAATAAATTTAACAAATTATTTAAAGATTCCCAAGTGAAAACAAGGTATAATACACTTACAATTTTTGAATAATAATCACCATAAATAGTTTGCCCCATAAAACTAAAAAAACTACCTTCATTTGATAGTATAATTCTCAACTTAAACAAATAAACCAATCGATTATTATGGATTATCTTTGGAAATCGCACAAGGCGACTGATAAAAGTCGTCATCAATCCTGGCGTTTAAAACTGCATGAAATAATTTTTGAGGCCGATACGCGCGCTGGCAAAGTATTTGATATTATCCTGATTCTTGCCATTCTGCTTAGTGTGTCCGCAGTAATGCTGGAGAGTATCCCAGCTGTTAAGCAGCAATATGGTTACCAGCTTTTTATAGCGGAATGGACTTTTACAATCCTTTTTTCAGCAGAATATTTTCTACGAATAACGACTGTTGGACGGCCCGTGAAATATGTTACAAGTTTTTTTGGGGTAGTCGATTTCCTGGCAATTGTACCTACCTATCTAAGCCTTTTATTGCCCGGTACACAAGCGTTGGCCGTAATAAGAATCTTGAGAGTTTTGCGAATTTTCCGCGTGCTAAAACTAGTACAATATCTTGGAGAGGCACAAAGTCTCGTTGCAGCTTTAAAAGCGAGCCGCCGAAAAATCATCGTGTTTATGTTTACCGTGGTTTCACTTGTGGTTATAATTGGTTCCATTATGTATTTGGTTGAAAGTGAAGAAAGTGGTTTTGAAAGTATCCCGCATAGTATTTATTGGGCAATCGTAACTTTAACGACTGTAGGATATGGTGACATTACGCCGCAAACTGATCTTGGAAAAATGCTTTCGGCCATCGTTATGATTTTAGGTTATTCAATCCTGGCAGTGCCAACCGGAATTATTACTGCAGAAATAACCATGGGAGCAGTTAAGGGACGCATCTCTACACAATCCTGCCCTGAATGCAGCGCAGAAGGTCATGATGCGGATGCTGAATATTGTAAATTTTGCGGACAACCTTTGAATCCTAAATCCTGACTCACTTCTGAAAGAACACTAAATGTCTGACTCCTTAAAGCCAACGCCCCTATTTCCAATTCTGTTGGTAAACTTTATTGGTATGCTTGGTTTTAGTATCGTTTTACCATTCCTTGTATTCCTTGTAACCGATTTTGGCGGCAATGCTTTTATTTATGGACTAGTTGGTGCAATGTATCCGGGATTGCAATTAATTGGTGCGCCTATCCTGGGCCGTTTATCTGATAAATATGGACGTCGTAAAATTTTGTTGGTTAGCCAGGCAGGAACCTTACTTTCGTGGGTTATATTTCTAAGCGCATTTTTTATTCCAGTGGAGCCACTTTTAGAATACAGCTCTTCAATTACCGGCTCATTTGTATTAACCTGGCCTTTGATTATTGTATTTTTTGCCCGCGCCTTTGATGGCCTTACAGGAGGCAATATTGCTGTTGCCAATGCTTACCTCGCAGATATTACTCCACCCGAAAAACGTAACGTTAATTTTGGCAAAATGGGTATTTCTTTTAGTCTGGGATTTATTGTTGGGCCTGCGCTGGCCGGTCTTCTGGGTGCGTTGGGATATGGCAACCATTTGCCGGTGATTGCTGCTTTATTAATTTCTTTTATAGCAGTTTTCCTGATCTATTTCTATTTGCCGGAGTCGAATGGAAAAAGCAAAGGAGATTATCAGCAAAAGGAAAAGCCGACAATTGGGTTTATTCTTCGGCTACCTCATATCGGCTATATGCTGGGAATGTATTTTATGGTTTTTCTTGGCTTTCATTTATTTTATACAGCATTTCCTGTACATGCAATTGAAAACCTCAACTGGGATGTTTCGCAAACAGGAATATTTTTTACAATTATGAGTACCATAATGGTTGTAGTCCAGGGTCCCATTTTAAAAAGTGTTTCTTCAAAAGTAAAAGAACCAATCTTGATAATTTTTGGTGGAATTATTTTAGGTACAAATTTCCTACTTTATTTTCCATCAAATACGGCTATTACGTATTTTGCTGTTATTCTTTTCTCACTTGGCAATGGATTGATGTGGCCATCGGTACAGGCTTTTCTTTCAAAAATAACTCCTGCTGAGCACCAGGGTGTTGTTCAGGGCTTTGCCGGAAGTTTTGGAAGTTTGGCTGGCGTTATCGGCCTAATTGCCGGTGGGTTTTTCTATTCATCTTTGTCAACAGATGTATTCATATTTTCTGCTGTAATAATTTATTTTGTAGCTATTATGGCTATTCGTTTGCTTAAAATTGAAACACAATGACCTTAATTTTGCAAGAAAAATAAATTTACTTTGTCAGAAATAATAACACGAGAATTTTAGGAAATGGATGATTGCACAAGCCGGCGTAATAAATTCAACTGGGTCCCAAATGACATTTGATGATATTTATCAGGAGAATGCCGATATGATTCTTAACCTGGCCTACAGAATGACCGGTAAACAGGAAGTTGCACGTGATTTAACCCAGGATATTTTCGTAAAAGTATACGAAAAATCAGATTCATTTCGCGAACAATCAAAAATTTCTACATGGATTTACCGTATTGCCATGAATCATATCCTGAATTTTATAAAGCGGGAAAAGCGACTATCATTTTTGGATTTTATGGAGCAGGATACAAAAACTGTTCGTGAAGGAACGGTGACAGTATGGGAACAAAACCTGCCGACACAGCCTGATAAAGCTTTGGAAGATCATGAAAAAGAGAATATTATCCGACACTTTGTTGAACAACTTAATGCAAAATATAAAATTCCATTCCTTTTGTTTCGATATGAGGAAATGAGTTATCAGCAAATTGCAAATCAGCTAGGCTTAAGTATGAGTGCTGTCGAAAGCAGGATTTTTAGAGCCAAGAAGAAATTGGCTGAAAAACTAAAACCATGGCAACACCGATTATAAAATTATAGTTTAATATCGTACCAAAAGAAAAATAAAATGAATCAAAGGTACAATCATGAAAAATGACAAAATAGAACAACTCCTAAACAAAAAGGCGAAATCACCAACGCCAGGGTTAACTCCGGATCCGTTTTTAGCTACCCGAATTGCAGCTATTGCAGATGGTAAGAAACAGGAAAAGGCTGGAGGGGCTTTGGTCTCCAATTGGTCTTTTGCATCCGTGATTACGGCCTTTGCTGTTGTTCTTGGAGTTTATTTTGGTTCAGCAATATTAGACTCCGAAGTCCAAAACACTGATGATGTTTTTAGTGAATACAGCCAGGCTTTTTATCAAACAGGATTTGCTGAGAATTTTGAAACTACTTTAGATAGTGGAGGGTCAGAAGAATGAAAGTAAAAATAATTAGTGGCCTTTTGATATTTTCCCTGGCATTAAACCTGGCTGTTTTAGGTACTTTTATTTATAAACGGTTTTTGGATCCGAACCCACGCTTCTATGGCGGAGGCAAGGGTGGCCGTATGCAATTCTTAAAAGATTTAGATGTTAAAGATGCCGAGCGGGAAAAAATTGTTCAGCTGTTCCGAGAATTCCGTGAAAAAAATCAGGAAACTCAGGAGCAAATTAGGAATATAGAAGATCAACTCTTTAAAATTTTGCAAAGTGACAGCTCAGACATGGATCAAATATATTCTCTAATGGATCAGATTGGAGAGAAAAAGCTTTCACTTGGAAAAAACGCCCTTGATCAGTTTTTAAAAGTAAAATCATTTTTATCACCGGAACAACAGAATCATTTCTACAAAATGTTGATGAAGAACAGGCCTGGTTCAAGACTACGAAAACCCCCGGAAGAAATATTTAAAGATCGTCAACAACGGATTGAAAACAGAAAGAACAGAAAAAATAATCGCTCCAATTAGTTGAATAAAAATAGTGCAACTTTGCAACAGAATTCATGAACTTTGATAATTATTATTATTGTTTATTAAGCACTTGAAAGTAGAAAAATTTCCAGTAAATTTAAATATCTTAATTTTAGCAGGAGGAAAAATGCATAAACCTACATTTTATGTATTAACAATTATCTTTTTTTCAAGCTTACTTTTTTTCGCTTGTGAAAATTCCGCAGAACCCAAAGAAGAAGAAAAGAGTGATTTTAATTCAGCTTTAATTCAATCCTTTGATGATGAAATAAAACTTGTCCAGAATGGATCTAAAGATCTTGAAGGAGATGCTATGTTTTCGTTGTCCTGGGGAAAACTTAAAGCTCCGTTTTTAGATTTAGAGTTTGAAATGGGAAATGCAATGGCCGTGGCATTTGATGAAAAAGAAACAAAGCGTGGCTATTTCCATTTTGGTGGGTTAGATATGGGCGATGTTTTGCTGGAAATGCCTTCGGATACATTGCACCTAAATGGCATAAATGGTCGTGGTGGAAGCTATATTTATATTTCTGCTCCTAAAATTGAAGGCCGAGGCCGCCATGGATTTGACAGTTTTAATTTTTCAATGGTGCCATTTGATGCCAATTCTGATTACATCTTTAAAACATCAGGCTCTGATGATATTGAAGCAATGACAGTTAGTTTTAAAACTCCACAAGCTTTGTTATCCATCAGCAACTTAGAGGAAGGGCAGGCTATTAATCCATCCGAAGATCTTGTTATTGATTGGCAAGGTGCGGCTGCGGAAAGTAAAATATTAATTGCTTTACTTCCATTTCATAATCCCAATGGCCGAGGAAAAGACCGCCTCAAATTACGCGATCTAAAGGATAATCCGGATTTTGTAAGGCTGGATTTTGAAAATCATCCTGTGATTATTGAAATGATGGATGACAATAATGGCACTTTTACAATCCCGGCAGAAAAACTAAGTGAACTTGTTGAAAGTGTAGATGCAAAATCACTTTTACTGCATATTGCTGCCATTGATTTTACAAGTGAAGAAATAAATTCGAAACTGATTAACAAACTTATCCGCATGAATGATAAAACTGTTTTAGTTATTGAGTAAAACGTTTTAAATAACATATTTTTTTTGATTTAATCTCTCTCCCAAAATACAACCTGGTTTCTATTTAGATTTTAGAAACCGGGTTTTTTAATAAATCGTATCTTACAGTCAGATTTTCCTTTTGCCAGTAATAATCAATCTTATTAGATTAGCATCCCAATTCCACTTTTAAGGAGAACTCAATGAGATCGATACTTCTTTTTTTACTTAGTCTGTTTTTAATTTTAAGCTGCACTCAAAATGCCCAGCTTCAAAACGAAGTTCAGGGTTATCTTGATTCTTACACAAAAGAATACCAAAAGCTTTATTATGCATCAGCAAAAGCTCAATGGAAATCAAACACCTACATAATGGAAGGTGATACCCTAACAAAAAAAGCAACTACCGAAGCGAATGAAGCTTATGCCGAATTTACCGGCAGTGCAGAGAACATTGAAACCGCACGCAAATATTTAAAACAAAAAGAATTGTTAAAGCCATTACAGGTAAAACAGCTCGAGGCTATTTTATATGCTGCTGCGGATAATCCCTCTACGGTGCCGGATTTGGTTAAAGACCGTATCGCTGCAGAAACCGATCAGGTAGAAAAATTATATGGTTTTGATTTTCAAGTAGCAGGAAAATCAATTTCAACAAATGATATTGACCAGGTATTGCGCGATTCAAAATATCTGAATAAAAGACTTGAAGCGTGGCAGGCAAGTAAAGAAGTTGGTAAGGGTTTAAAAGATGGTTTGGCAAATTTACAATCATTAAGAAACAAAACGGTTCAAGCCCTGGGTTATGATGATTTCTTTTCTTACCAGGTTTCTGATTATGGTATGACCCGTCAGGAAATGATGGATATGAATAAACGGTTTGTGGAAGAGCTTCGTCCGCTATACAGGGAATTGCATACTTATGCCCGTTATACTTTGGCTGAAAAATATGGTGCTGAAGTTCCTGAATATTTACCTGCACACTGGCTTCCAAACCGCTGGGGTCAGGATTGGAGCTCGATGGTTCAGGTAGAAGGAATCAACCTTGATGGAGTTTTAGAAGAAAAGGGCGCACCATGGTTGGTAGAACAAGGCGAGCGATTTTTTGTAAGTCTTGGATTGGATAAACTCCCACAATCATTTTGGGAAAAATCCAGCTTATATCCTTTACCAGAGGGCACGGAATACAAAAAAAATAATCACGCTTCTGCCTGGCATCTGGATTTGGAAAACGATTTGCGTAGTTTGATGAGTGTGATCCCAAACTCAGAGTGGTATGAAACAAGCCATCATGAATTGGGCCATATTTATTATTACATTTTATATACAAATCCCAATGTACCGCCATTGCTTCGTGGTGGCGCAAACCGGGCTTTTCATGAAGCAGTTGGCAGCATGCTCGGCCTGGCTGCAACACAAAAACCATTCCTTCAAGGATTGGAGCTAATCCCGGAAAATGTTGAAACTGATGAAATGCAAACATTGCTTAAAGAGGCTTTGAACTATATTGTTTTTATTCCCTGGTCTGCAGGCGTGATGACCGAATTTGAAAACGAATTATATGCAAATAACCTTCCAAAAGAGCAGTTCAATAAAAAGTGGTGGGAAATAAAAAAGAAATATCAGGGTATTGTTCCACCAACCGATCGTGGAGAAGATTATTGTGATGCAGCATCCAAAACGCATATAAACAATGATGCAGCTCAGTATTACGATTATGCGCTCTCATATATTTTGTTGTTTCAATTACATAACCATATTGCAACAAATATTTTAAAAGAAGATCCTCGTGCTACCAATTATTATGGCAGCAAAGAAACAGGGGAATTCTTAAAGAAAATATTATCTCCCGGAGCCAGTGTGGATTGGCGTAAACTTATGCGTGATTCATTGGGTGAAGAGATTAGCGCAAAGGCCATGCTTAACTATTTTGAACCTTTAATGGAATATCTAAAGAAAGAGAACGAAGGAAGAAAGCATACATTATAAATTTTTTATCCAAACAGAACTCCAAAGGTGTTGATTAATCCTTTGGAGTTCTATTAAACAAATTATTTATAGTTAGTATCAAATGATACCTTAATGAATTTTGTGTATTTTAAACCAAAATCTAAGGAGGTATCATTATGGATCAAAACCTTACCAAAAGGCTTCATTCCAAGTCTGTTAAAAACGCTATTGTTAATAATATTTCTCATGATTTCAACCTTACACCGATACTGGCTGAAGCTTACTTTAACCAGATTAAAAACTATTTCTTAGAACA